>DAOTTS010000076.1:0-5869 GCA_034437735.1 Anaerolineae bacterium | reverse complement strand
GATGGTTGTGCACGGGAGTGCATCGCACCTCGTCATCCTCTGGCATTTCATGAGAATGGGAACCCGTACCCGCAAAAGGGTCTGTTTGACAGACGATGATAGAAATGCAATCATGATCAGGAGTTGCGCAGTTCGATCAGGTGGGACGCACTTCTCCACAAAGCTAATGCTCTACAGTCTCTGTCAAGTGCGTCCCACCTTTATGGAGGCGGATGCGGGTATTGGTGGGGGCTGGGCAAACCTGCCGCGCAGGTTAGCTCGACCCGTTCGATAAAGGATAATGACCTATGGGTTCGCATGATCGATTCACAGTCACAAGGAAACCTCTGCAGCAGACCGAAGTGCCGCCGGCGGCGACGAGGCTGACCGATGACGGCACGCTGTTCGTTGATTTCGGCAAGGCCGCGTTTGGCACGCTGGTGGTGCCGCCCACAGGCAGCTCGCAGCGGGGCAGGGTGATCATTCATCTCGGCGAACAATTGAACGCCGAGGGCCGCGTGGAAAGGACGCCTGCCGGAACGATCCGGTATATCCGTATCGAGCAGGCGCTCAGCCAGGACGGGGGCCCCACCCGCCTTGTGATCCCCCCGGACCCACGGAATACGGGGCCCATGGCTGTGAAGATGCCGCCTGACATCGGCGAAGTGTTTCCGTTCCGCTACGCGGAGATCGAAGCTGCTGAAGGGATCGATGCGACCGCCATCCGCCAGATCCGCGTTCACTATCCCTTCGACGATGATGCCTCATCCTTCGATGCCTCGGACCGCGTGCTCAACGCAGTCTGGGATCTGTGCAAATACAGCATCAAGGCAACGAGCTTCTGTGGGGTGTATGTGGACGGGGACCGCGAACGTATTCCCTACGAAGGGGATGCCTACATCAACCAGTTGGGTCATTACTGTGTGGACAGCGACTATGCTATGGCCCGCTACACGCATGAGTACCTGATCCAGAACCCGACTTGGCCTACGGAGTGGCAGTTGCATTCCGTCATGATGGCCTGGGCGGATTACGCGTACACGGGCGAGACAGCGTCGCTGGAAGCATTCTACGACGATCTGCGTACAAAAACGCTGATCGCCCTGGCCCGGGAGGATGGACTTATCAGTACGCAATCCAAGGCACGTACCCGAGCCTTTGAGAGGCGGCTCCATCTGCACAAGGACCCTTACATTTTCGGTCATGGCTTGGAGGACCTGGTGGACTGGCCTCCGGGCTCCTTCACAGAAGGCGGCACGGGCGAGCGGGACAACCATGAGATGCTGCCGGTCAACACGGTGGTCAATGCCTTCCACGGTCACGCCCTGGCTTTGATGGCCCAGATTGCGGGGGCCTTGGGATACGGCGAGGACCAGGCTCGGTTTTCCGAGCAAGCCGACCTGGTGAAGACGACGATCAACCGCCTGCTCTTCGACCGATCCAGGGGCGTCTATCTCGACGGCGAGGGTTCGCGCCACGCCTCCCTGCACAGCAACATGTTCATGCTCGCCTTCGACCTGGTGCCTGATGATCGAAAGGGCTCGGTGGTGTCTTTCGTGAAGTCGCGCGGCATGGCCTGCAGCGTGTATGGCGCCCAACACCTCCTGGAAGCGCTCTATAGGCATCACGAAGATCAGTATGCCCTCGACCTGATGACCGCTACCCACGATCGGAGCTGGTGGAACATGATTCGGGCCGGTTCGACCATGACGCTCGAGGCCTGGGATCTCAAATACAAAAACAACCTGGATTGGAATCATGCCTGGGGGGCTGCCCCCGCCAACATCATCCCGCGCTTTGTGCTGGGCGTGCGTCCCCTGGAACCGGGCTTCCGACGCGTGCTGATCCACCCCCAGCCCGGTTCGCTCAAGCGGGTCGCGGGCACCGTCCCGACCCCCCACGGCCCGGTTGCGGTTTCGCTCACGACCCGCGAATCAGGATCGCGCAGACTGGAGGTGGATATCCCCGAGCACGTGCAGGCAACGATAGGGTTAAGGCAACGCGGAGACGCGCACGCAACCGTGACGGTTGATGGCAAAGAGACAGCAGGTCGCTCCGAACATGGGCAGCTGTTCGTGGATGACATTGAAGCAGGCACCCACGACCTTCTCTATGCATAACCTGAATGTCGAATATGCGGCTGCAGAGCGACGCGGTAAACCGCGCGCGTACGATCGTCTTGACGATAGGGCTCTCGCAGTGAGCGGGACGTTGCAAGGGAGCCGGACCCTCGGCGGCACGCCCCCCCTCTGACTCCCCCCCGGCGGGAGGGAGCACCCGGGCTTTGGAGCAGGAACATCGGTGTTGTGACTTGATGTTGCAGAAGCCGCCCCGGATCGGACGCGTACAGGATCGACGTCATCGAGCCGTGGGGCTGCCTCAGCACCCGGCACTCCTGACCGCCATCGGCGCCCATCGCCCTCACGCCGGCGCCGCATGATCCGCAACCGGCAAACCTCGTCCCCTTGGGTACCCCTGGAGGTGAAAAAGGGGGATGATGACTGCCGGATAGAGTTTCGTAGGATCTTCCGTTCTTCCAGTATGCCGATCTCTGATGGTTGCTTCCGAGAGTGCATCGCATCTGTCAACAACTGGAATTTCCTGAGAATACGATACATTATAATGATATATTGACATAATAAACTTCCGGTAGTATAATGGGGTTGGGTCGCTTGAGTGCATTTCTTAAGCAGCAAGATAAGGAGAACAGATATGCCAAACCCAGGTGATGAGCTTTCTAGCCTTGATTTTGAATCTATGATCGGTGGCCCACTGATTGCCGTGGTCAATGCCCAAGCCCAGGCGGCGATGACCTCGGTGGACTATATCAAGGGTGTAGGCTTCAAAGGGGAGGAGCCGGACATCGAGCCGGTGATGGTGTCCTTCTCTTACAAACGTCCCGTCGAACGCACCGACGCTGACGGCAACTCCGTCATCGAACCGGCGGACTTCACACTGACCGTGCCCATCTTGACGATGCTTCCGATCCCCTTCATCCGGGTGGAGGAGACGGAAATCGACTTCAACGCGAAGATTGTCTCCACGCAGTTCCGGGAGACCAACTCCACGCTCAAACTCGGATCGGAGTTTGAGGCCAAAGCGGGCTACGGGCCCTTCTCGGCCAAGCTCAAGACCACCTTCTCCTACCAACGCAATACCAGCGCCGGCTCCAAAGTCGAGCGGACCTACTCCCTGCACGTCCACGTCAGAGCGGTCCAGGATGAGATGCCGGCGGGCACGGAGCGCCTCCTAAGCATCCTGGAGAACGCGATCCAGGAAAATCCGCAATAACGTCGTCCGGATCGTCGCGGTTTTTTGCTCGGGTCCACGCAACCACAGCCGGTGTCAGCTCCCGTAGCGGAGCCCTTAAAGCGGAGGGAATATGCCCACCTTGGGAGAAGTCTTGGGTGCGATTATGGCTGACGTGACAAAGGCTCGACGCATGGCCGATGAAGAGGCCATGCGAACAGCGGATCTGTACAGGCAGGAGCCGCTGCTGCAGGGGATGACGGTACCCAGGCTGCGCCTGCCGGACGTGACCATCGAGATTCCAGCCGTTGTCGAGGCCCACGAGGAGGGGGACGCTGGCGAATACCAGGATCCGGCCCAGGTCAGCCAACAAGCCACGGCCTTTCTGACGGAAGCGGCCAAGGATGAGAATCTTGTCCTGGAGAGGGAACTGGTGGCGAATTTCCGAGCGTCGCTCCAGCGCGAGCTCAAACAGCTTGCGGCACGAGAACCTGGTACGCCGCAGATGGTAAGCCGCCAGGCATCTGCCAACGTCGGGGAGCTGGTGCTCCTCAGACATGCGCGAGAACTCAAGCCGGACCAGACGACAACGATCATCAAGCGTATCGCTCCCAAACTGCGACAGTACATTGCCGGCATCGCCCTGCGGAAGTCTCCCAGACCGGCCGCGATCCGCGTGCTCATCGAGACTCATCAGGTCAAGGAACGATCCGATCCCAGGTCCGTCACCCGTCTGCGCCTGACGCTGAAAGAGGAAGGGCTCGAATGGAGCGAGTTCCAGAACGATGAAGGTGAGACGGTGACCCGCCTTACCCCGGAGTAAGGATTGAGACGCTGTGAAGACCATCTTGCGTGAGCAGTTGCTGGAGCATCTCGTGCAGCTTTCCTCGGTGATCGATCGCTATGCCTCAGGTGACCCATATTTTGTAGAGAAAGCGATCGACTGGATATCCGATGTGGAAGCAACCCTATCCCGGTTTCGGCAGCGAGACACCTCGCTGCTGGCTGCACAGCGGGGGATGATTCAGGCTTCCTATGATGGATACTACGACCCCGCGTTGGACGCGGCGCAAACCTCCAAACGCAAGGCGGTCCGTGCGACGACGGCCGCCTGCCTTGCGCGGGTGGAATCCGCGGTGCGAACTCACGTACAGGTCATCGACGACAGCCTGGAGCCCTTGCGCCTCAAGATGGCGCAGCTCATCTCGGTTGCCTCGGCGGTTGAACCCATCCCGCTGCCTCCCACGGAACCCAGGACGGAATGGGTCAAGCAGGTGTGGTCCGGACTCAACGTCAACGGTGAGATGAAGCCGATGCACTCTTATATCGCTGCCAGTCTCTCTCCGGTCGACCGGTTGTTTATCCTGGATGAATTGCTTCGTAATCTGCTTGATCAGAAGTCTCAAGAGGACGCGGCATAGGCTCGCGCTGTCAGAATATCCCCAGGTTCCGGAATCGGGCTCGGGTTTCCTGATGCTGCCGCGCAGACGGCTAAATAAGCCTTTAGGTTTATGAGCAGCTATGCACACCTGTAGCCCCCCCCTCCTAACCTCCCCCTCGAGGGGGAGGGACTGAGGTCCCCCACCCCTAGTGGGAGGAAGCCACACCTTGCTGACCTGACTCAACGGTTGCCAAAAGCCAACCTTGGGCTGTTGAGGCTCGATGGGGCTAGACCGGGGATTACAAATCCCCTGAGAGCAAGTGTGGTAAGCGGCAGGGTTGCGCTTGAAACTCTCAGAAAGTGTGGTACAAATATAGATGGTAGGATGCTGAGGTTCCAAGTTTGCCAATGATCGGTCAAACGTCTGGGCTGAAGGTAGCCTGGATTCCTTGTTTTTGGGACGACGGTGTCTGCATCCTAGATTCGTAGTTGAAGGGGAATAAACGAAATGAGTGAGCGAGAAACTGGTGTTGTCAAGTGGTTCAATGCTGCCAAGGGATATGGTTTCATCTCCCGCGAAGGCAAAGAGGATATTTTTGTCCATTTTTCGGCCATCAAAGAGGATGGGTTCAAGAAGCTGGTCGAAGGACAGAAGGTTGAATTCGGCGTCGAGCAGACGGACAAGGGGTTGGCGGCAGCCGACGTGAAACCGCTGGATCACCCCGCCGATAGCTCCCGATCGGATGACTACTACAGCTTCTAAGGAAGCGTACGGATCGATCATCCAACCGCCCGGCTAAGCCGGGCGGTTTTTGTTATGCGGGCACCGGGTCGTTCGACCCTCTCTCCGCTTGTGATCGTCGTCAGCCAAACTTCTCTTCTCCGTGTTTTGCTCTAAACTTTGGGGCAGGGTCCTGGCACTGGAGGTATTTCCAGCGAGGATCAACTCAAATGTAATTGAGTGGATAGTCTGCTATAGTGAATAAGAAGCTAATTAACTCCGAAAAAGTTCCTTGGCCTCCGCCCCCGGGGACGGGGGCTACGAGCACTGTTAAGATACTTTCTCGCATCTACTTAGACAGTCTTTACCCGATCGTTACACAGAGACCACAGAGATGATTTAAAAATATTGAGAAAACAGAGTGTTTATCTCTGGCTACCTATCACTTTTGGAAGTTAAAATGAAAAAGGCTGTGGAACACTCCTGATATAATAAATGTAACGCACATCTCATATCAAGGAGGCGATTATGTCCCACAG
>DAOTTS010000075.1:0-30127 GCA_034437735.1 Anaerolineae bacterium | reverse complement strand
TGGACCGGATCGTGGTACAGCAGTTACCTCTCCGGCATCGAACTCGAGGGCTTTGCTGACACGGATGGCAGTGGTGCTTTCAGTGCCGACGTCAGTTCGTTGACCGACCTGACCCCAGGTGATTATGCGGGGCTCTACTACCTGAATGAGAACGATACCCACTATCAGTCCTACGCCTACACCACCGACCCTGCGCTTGCTGTCGCTGACTACCCGACCTCCGTGCAGCCCAACAACCGCTTCGAGGTGGCTTTTGAACTGAGCAACGGCGCGCATTCACAATCCGTCTACGTTCGATGGGATACGGTCTCGCACGCGGATGACAATGCCTACCGTTATATGACCGATTGGCGACAAGGGACGATCGGACAGAACCTGATCGGACTTATTGCCCCATCCGGAGGCGAGGTTTACTTCAAAGTCAATGCCTACGTCGATGGCCGTACGCTGTGGAGTGACGAATATGTGATCGACGTGGATGAGTCCACTGCGACGACCCTTTACGATCCGGTCAGCGGCACCACCAACGATGATACGCCCACGATCTACGGCGTCGCCGCACCGGATGCCTCGGTCGATCTCTACCAGGACGGCACGCAGGTGATGAATACGACGGCAGATGATCGAGGGTACTTCGACTTCACGTTCTCCTCCTCTCTGAGTCCGGGCGACTACGATTTCCACGCGGTTGCCACCGTCAACAGCGATGTGGGGCCCGACTCCAATACCGTCCAACTCGCCATCGATCCCGACCTGCCCGTCGATCCAGTGCATATCTTGATAACGACACGGGGTCAGACTCAGCACCTGCGCGACAGCAATGGTCTGGCTAATCTGGGTGGGAAGGTCTGGACTCGCACCGGTGATGCCATCGAGGTCTCTGTTCCGATCAGCGCCACGGACGTCTACTCGGCCGACCTCTATGTGGGTGGCGTCTTCGCCGCTTCTATGTTGGACAGCGGCGGTGACATCTACGTGGGGAGCTATACGCCGCCTACCAGTGGAAACTACCATCTGGACCTTAAGTTCCGCAGCGGAGGCGCTGCCGGGCCTGTCGAAACCGTCAACATTCTGATCGGCTTGATCGATCCTGATGGCTACGTCTACGACGAGGATCTGGGATTGGATCATCGGGTCGCTGGGGCCACCGTCACGTGCTACGTGCTGATGGATGTCTCCGCTGATACGTGGGAGGTGTGGAACGCGTCCCTCTACGGTCAGACCAACCCGCAGACGGTCGGTGCGGACGGCTACTACGCGTTCTTCACCCCATCGGGTAAGTACAAGGTCAAGGTCACGGCTCCGGATTACTGGGAGTATGAGAGCCCGGTTCTGGAGGTGATCTCAGAGCCGGTTCATCACAACGTTCCGCTGAGCCCTGTGCGGCAGATCTTCTTACCGCTGACTTTGCGGAACTGATAGGACGACAGGGACAGGAGCGGCACGCGTTGTCGTTCCTGTCCCTTTTCTTTTGCATCATGTACTTCGTTTTGAGACAAGAAAACTGATTCTGTGAATCCTATTTCTGTCATTATTCCTGCGGCTCGATTGCGCTTGATCTCGGATATTGTCGATGCACTCTGCTTCCAAGGCCGAGACCTTATCCGTGATATCATCATCGTCCACAATGAAGAACAGACGCCCATCGCTTGTGACCAGAAGAGGGTGCGATGCATTCCTGTGCCGCGATCGATGAACGCACCGACTCGACGCAATAAGGGAATGGATATCGCACAGGGCGATATCTTCCTTTTCCTCGATGATGACTGTGTCCCCTTGCCTGGTCTCTTGACTTGGCATCACAGATGTCATCAGGAGGATCGGCCTGTAGTCGGAGGGGCTGTGACTTTCCCCGCGACTCCCTACCTGCAAGCTGCCGATAACGTTTCGGCGTTTCATGATCTGTTGTCCTCCACGCCGGCGGGCACACGCGATTATCTGTGTACCTCCAATTTGAGCGTGCGTCGGTCTGTGGTCGAGCATGCCGGTCTGATGAATGAGGAGCTGGCTCGAGCGGATGATCTGGAGTGGACGGTCCGTTTTCGCACCTACGGTTATTCTCTCTATTTTGAACCGAGAGCGAGGGTCCGTCACGATCCCCCACGGAACACCTGGTTTTCGCTTTGGCAGCATTGGATTGGGGATGCACCTGACACAATCCGGGTTCGGTTGCGCTATGCGGATCTTCTGGATACGCCCCGCGCGGCATCTCACCGAGGTATGTTTTTGTGGGCCTCGCCTCTGATTGCGATGTGGGCGACGCTGCGGACGTTTCGAGGGCGACATGCGCGGCGATGCTACAAGCATACGCTCCCGGTAGTCTATCTTACAAAGCTAGTTTGGTGTTGGAGTGCGTATCAGAACTTCCCCAATCTAGAAATGGGACGCTGATGAGTCATTTTCAAGTGACTGTAATCATTGCTAACTGGAATCTCAAGCGGAGCACAGCCGAGTGCATTCAATCTATCGGACAGTTAGATGTTCCCACCCGGATCCTCATCGTGGATAACGGATCCGTGGATGGCTCGGTTTCGTATTTGACCGACCGTTTTTCGGAGATAGAGCTCCTTGCTCTCGACGAAAACCTCGGCTTTGGTGCAGCGTGCAACCTCGCCATCGAACGCGCTCTTGACGATCCGGCTTGTGAGTTTGTCTTTCTCTTGAATAATGATGCAGTCATTCATCCGCATGCCCTGCATCAGATGCTGCGTGTGGCCGAATCAGAGCCACAGGTGGGGATTCTAGGCCCGAAGATCTATGATAGCCGCCGTCGGAATATTCTTTGGTACGCGGGCGCACGCTGTCGTCCTTGGGTGTTAGCGTCCGTGGACACAGGGCGTGGAGAAGTCGATTGCGGCCAGTACGATCGCCGCACGGATGTGGATTTTGTGTTTGGCGCGGCGATGTTAATTCGAAGATCTGTGATCGAGGATGTGGGGATGTTTGATCCCCGTTTTTTTCTTTACCTCGAGGATATGGACCTATGCCTGCGCGCCAAGCGATATGGGTACCGCATACGGTTCGTGCCTGAGGCTCACGTTTGGCATCAAGGGTCGGCCAGCACCGCCAGTCGCTGCACCTTTCGTCGCTATCACCAAGCACGAAGCACCCTTCTCTTTTTGCAGAAACACATGTCCTTTGCTTACTTCATGCCGGTGCTGGTCTTCTGGTTTCTCGTTGCGATGCGTGCGGTGTTTCTTGAGCTCTGGCAGGGGAATACGGAAGTCGCCTACTCCTATTGGTTGGGATTCGTCCACGGTCTGTCCGAAGTGCGTCGTCCATAACCTATGTGCTTGCCTGACGTCCTGGACTGGGTGCAACGCAATTTCTCGAAGGATGAGGTTGAGGGATGTCGTGTTCTAGAAATCGGATCCTATGACGTTAATGGGAGCATACGCACTGCGTTATCGTCTTTCCATCCGGGAGTTTACGTTGGGACCGATATGCGTGCGGGCCCCGGTGTCGACATCGTATGCCGAGCGGAGGAGCTGGTCGAGCGATTTGGGGAGCAAAGCTTTGACCTCGTGGTTTCCAGTTGCACGTTTGAACATATTCTGCGTTGGAAGACGGCGGTCTCAAATATGAAGCATGTCTGTGCGCCCGGTGGTCTCCTGGGTTTTATCGTGCCCGATCAATCGCCCTATCACGCCTATCCTAATGATTATTGGCGTTATCAGGAAGATGATATCGTCGCTATTTTTGCTGACTGCAAGTTGCTTCAGCTTGATCACCTACCAGGTCTCTATTCAGTTTTATGTGCCAAGCTCCGTAAACCAAGAGCGTTTATTGAGCATGATCTCAACGATTACCGTCTTCACTCGGTTGTAACAGGCCGACGGGTCGCCACGCTCAGAAAAATCGATTTCTTTTCGGTATCGTTTGCCCACGTCATCTGGCGAGATGTTTTGAAACCCGGTATCATCAAATTGATCTTTGCTTTGCGTCAGCATAGAGGGTTGGAAAACTGACAAGCCTAAACCCAAAGTTGGGTGTGTTATTCGGCCTCCGACTTCCCAATCAATCTCTTGCGGTAATCTTGGGTTGCAGATGATGACATTCACTGGAACCGCCGTTGTGACACCATGTGCTCCCTATGTAAGTGTGGTTATTCCAACCTACAAGCGATTGGCTTTGTTAAAAAAGACCCTGTCTTGTTTGTTTGACCAGACTTATCCCGCTGAGCGCTACGAGATTATTGTCGTTGATGATGAGTCTCCTGATGATACAGCTAAGTAGATGCGAGAAAGTATCTTAACAGTGCTCGTAGCCCCCGTCCCCGGGGGCGGAGGCCAAGGAACTTTTTCGGAGTTACTTAGTTATCTGCAGCCTTTGGCTGAACGTGGGCAGCTTTGCTATATCCGACAAGCTCAAGCGGGCCCTGCTGCAGCGCGTAATATGGGTGCGAGAGCCGCGCAAGGTGAGATTGTGGCCTTCACTGACAATGATTGTCTGCCTGAGCATGATTGGATTGCTAAACTCGTTTCAGGCTATGATACCGAGGTCGTCGCTATTGGTGGATTGATTAAAAACGTTGTTAATGATCACTGGTTGACACCTTTCTACCTCGTTCAGGATGAACGGCATCGCTCTCCCGATGAGCCACTTACCTATCTGGACTCAGCCAATGCTTCTTTCCGTCGTTCTGTCTTCCTCGAACTTGGCGGTTTTCGCGAGACCTTCACTTTCCCGTGTGCGGAGGACATGGATTTGGGGATGCGTTTGCTCTCGGCTGGACATCGATTGCGTTTAGATCGCGGGGCGGTCGTCTGGCACGTTAATCGTACATCCCTTCTTGATATGATCCAGCAGTCCATTTGGCGAGGTCTTGGAGAGGCGTACATAATGTTTGAGTATGATCGCGATTTTCTTAAGCATGCCAGTCAAGGGATGCGACTGTCCGTACGCCGGATGCTTGGTCACCTAATTCGCGTTGCGAGCGGAATGCCCACTTCTCTTCGACCATTGGCATTTGCCATTTTATTTAGTTTGCGGATTGCGGGATTTGCCTTTCCACAACTTGAGTACTATAAAGACAAGATCTATCCTTATAAATATGAGTACTGTCGTTCCCTGGCGTTGGGTTGGAGACGCACGTATCTTTGTCTTGCTCTTTTATGGCTCGATCGGATACTCCGGCTGTTGGGTCAGGTTTGTGGTACGTTGAGTTACACGTACCGACAAGCTAAACGGGGGAGATTACCCTCATGTCTGTAAACAAAGTACCAAAATTAGGCTTGAGAGATCCCCTTTATCTTAAGGACCCGTTGCAGGTGCCAGAGGTAAGTGTTTTGCTTCCTACGTATAACCGTGCACACTTATTGGAACGGGCTATGTTGAGCGTAAAGCGTCAGACGTTCGATGACTTTGAGCTTATCGTCGTCGATGATGGATCGACGGATGCCACACCCGATCTTGTGGCAGGCTTCGATGATCCACGCCTTTGCTATATCCGTCACGAAGAGAACCATGGTGTGTCAGCCGCGCGCAACGCGGGCCTTGCGATGAGTCGCGGTCGGTTCATTGCGTTCATTGATAGCGATGATGAATGGCTCCCGGAGAAGCTGGAACGAGAGGTTCGGGCGATAGACGCCGAGCCTGAGGAGACCGGCGTTGTCTATTCGAGTTTCTGGCTGATCAAAGATGGACAACGGAGGATCGTTCCATCTCCAATAACGAGATGGGTGTCTCACCTACCCTCTAGGGTTCGACGGCTTGAAGGCGATTTATCTGTCTCTCTACAGCAGGGTAACTTCATTGCATTGCATGCCGCCCTCATCAGACGGGTCTGTTTTGAACGCGTTGGCGGCTTCGACGAACAATTCAGGAGCTTGGAGGATTGGGACTTGTGGTTGCGTATCGCCGATCAGTTCGATTTCCGATTTGTATCTATCCCCAGCTCTTACAAATACTACACGGCGGATAGCCTATCCACTGATCAAGAGATTGACGTATCCGCTGCGAAGCTTATGCTAAGTAAATACGGCTCAGGTCGATCCTGGGCTGAGTTGCGGGCACATCTACTCTTCCGTCAGGGCGATTATTGGTGCAAAACAGGAAAGCTTGAAGAAGGTCGACCTTTATTGGTCCGCGCATTCAAAACCCGCCCATTTAACGCCGTCTATGCGATGGCGTTCTTTGCCTCTTGCCTGGGCCAGCGTGTGTATTCCAGCTATGTGAGGATAAGGACTCGGCTGTTGTCGTCGTAATGCGTTCCTCGTCAATCGGAAGCGTAGCGTCGATCCTGTTATTGCGATACTGTAACGTCGGCATGATTTAAGTTAGCTTGACACTTTCAATCTACCTCTTCGGGTTTCTGAACTATGCCGGATAGTTATTTGCCTTGTTACGCCGGGTGGGTAAAATTTTGTCGTGAAGTGCATGAGAAATAGTACGGACCCTTAATTGATCCCTGAACGGTTGAAAGCGATCGTATCACGCAAAACTTAGGGAGGCACGCAGACCGTCGAATGAATGCCCGTATGACCTACCGCAACGATCGCCCCTATGGCTTCTGTCCGGGGTGCAGCCACCGCCTGATTCTTGACGCCTTGGATCGGGTGCTGGTGAAGCTGCAGTGGCGCCCCGAGGAGACCGTCATGGTCAGTGACATTGGATGCGTCGGGCTCTCCGACCAGTATTTCGTCACCAGCGCGTTCCACGGGCTACATGGACGGAGTCTCACCTACGCCACCGGCATCAAGCTCGCCCACCCCGACCTCCACGTGATCGTCCTGATCGGAGATGGGGGCTGCGGGATTGGGGGGACCCACGTGATCAGCGCGGCCCGCCGTAATATCGGCGTGGCGACGTTGGTCTTCAACAACCTCAACTTCGGCATGACCGGCGGCGAGCACAGCGTGACCACTCCAACCGGCGCGGTCACCGTGACCACGCCCCATGGTCAGTGGGAGCGCCCGTTGGACGTGGCACAGACGGTGGCGGTCAACGGCGCGAGTTATGTCTGGCGCGGCACGGCCTTCGATTCGGCGCTCGATGCCCAGATCGAGACGGCGTTGACGCACGAGGGCTTTGCGCTGTTGGACATCTGGGAGTTGTGTGTGGCCCATTATGCGTCCGTTAACAAGAGCAACCCCAAACAGTTGGAGGCCACGATGGCGACCCTCGGTTTCCAGAAGGGCGTGATCGCGCGTTCCGACCGTCCTGAGGGCACCCAAGCGTTGGATAAGGCGCAACCCGGCCTGCGCGATCGAAGATCGGACCTGGCCACGCCGCTGCCGGTTACGTATCGCGCCCCGCTCGATCACCGCCTGTCGGTGGTCATCGCCGGTGCTGCGGGCGCGCACATCCGCACGGCGGCCCGCATCGTGGGGGCTGCCGGCACCATGGCCGGCCTCTGGGTCACCCAGCGGGATGACTACCCGGTGACGGTTCGGAAGGGGCACAGCGTGAGCGAACTTATCCTCAGTCCTCATCCGGTTCATTACACCGGTGTGGATTGCCCGGGGGCGCTCTTTATTCTCTCTCCGGAGGGCCGTGCAAAAGCAGATGCTTACCTCTCCCGCTTGACCCCGGATTGCTACCTCTTCGTCACCCCGGAATGCGCGGATTCCGATGTGATGAACGCCCCCGTCCGCCCGGTGGTGTTGGAGCCCGCATGGTTCAAGGGGGTGAGCCGGGGCAGTTTGACCCTGGCGCAGGTTGCCGCCGGCCTCGGCGTGCTGGGTTGTTTACCCCCCGAGGCGTGGGGCGATGCGGCCGAACAGATCAGTCCTCGGTATGCAGAACCCAACAGCCGGGCGATTGAGGCCGGGCTGCGGGCCTCGGAGGATGTTTGATCATGGGGACGGTGTTGAGCGCGCTCCTGTTGGCCCTGGTGGGAACCCTCACCTTTTCTGTGGACGTGTACGCCGATCTCGGGTCTTCGGATCCCTTGCCGCCTGGAACGTCGGCCGGATCGTGTTCGGCATGGGTCCCGGTCAATGAGGGGGCGTTCGGCATGGGGACCGGGTCGTGTCCGAATTATGCCTCGGAGGAGGGGTTCGAGGTTGCTGTCTACGACGGGCAGCTCTATCTCGGGATGGAGGCGGACAATATGTGGGGGGCTCGGATTTGGCGCACGCGGCCGGGTGTCAATATCGCCGGTGCCCAGAGCGACTGGGAGGAGGTCGCCGCCGTCGACGGCGAGCCCTTTGGGGACGACACCACGCAGGATGGTATCTACCGGAACGATCACATTGACAGCCTGGTCGGGTTCCAGGGGGCGCTCTATGCGAGCACGGCGAACGGCGGATCGACCACGCAAGGCACGATGGTCTACAGCAGCACGACCGGGGCCTCCGGCACCTGGATGCCGGTCATTGAACCGGGCTTCGGCGACGTCAACAATGTCAATTTCAAGGATATGCAAGTACTGGATGGGTGGCTCTGTGGGGGAACTCAGAATGGGTTGACGGGCACCCAGGTCTGGTGTACCCAGGATGGCGCGACGTGGGTTCTTAAGAATGATCCGGGGTTTGGCGTGCCCAGATTGAACGAGATATGGTCCGGTCACGTCTATGATGGGGCGCTCTACTTCGGTGCGCAGCAGAGGGATGCGTGCATGACCTCCGCCTGGCAGGATGACACCGGGTATCTCTACCGCACGACGTCCCTCGATGCCGATCAACCCACCTGGACCCCGGTCTTTACGGGCCCGGTCGGTTCCTATCGCATCGACGTCCTCAGTGATCTGGGGGGATATCTCTACATCTCTCATCGGGATCCCGATGAGGGTATCGTGATCCTCCGCAGCGCCAACGGTGACGCCGGATCCTGGCAGGTGGTCAACGTGCCGGGGATGGATGACATCAGGGAGAATATGGGGACGGTGGTCGATGGGGCCACGACGTATAACGGTGCGCTCTACGTCGCGGTCGCCAATCTGATGTCGGGCGCCGGGGTCTGGCGGACGACGGGGCGGTTGGATGCGCAGGGTCGGGTCGATTGGGAGCCGGTCGGCGGCGCGGGCCTCGATAACGGGGCCAACTATTACGCGGAATTGGCGGTCTACAAGGGGTATCTCTATGCGTGGACCTCCAACTACGTCACGGGGCAGCAGGTGCTGCGCACGGCGTGCCCGATTGTGCAGGCGCACGCGATGGATGGTCCCGGCACTTACGACTTTTCCGGCGTTGGCGCGACGATCACGTTCACGTTAGGGGCGCCGGAGACGGTGACCGTGAGCGTCCTCCCCGGTGCGTTCCCCACGCTGCAGCGTGAGGGGCTCCCCGTCGCGCGGACGTTCTTCATTGAGTCTGCACCGGACGATGCGGTCTTTGAGGCAGATCTTCGGCTTGCCTTTCACCCTCCGGAGTTGAGCGAGTCGGATATCTCGGGCGGTGAGCCCTATCTGATGCGGTGGACAGGAAAGGCGTGGTGGGAATGCGAAAACCACGGAGGCTATGAGGCGTCGGATTACGCCGTTACCTGTCTGGGGGTCGAGCAATTTTCCCCGTGGGTCATTGCGGGTATCGGGGGGACTCCCAACCATGTCAGTCTCACGCGCGCAGCCGGTTCGAGTGCTCTTGATACGTGGGTGTTGGCGACCCTGGGTGGGATCGCCATTGTCGCGTCTGCTGCTGTGTCACCAGGGTGGAAAATGCGCGATCGATAAAGGAACCCCTTCCTCCTCACGTCTTCCTCAGCGCTTGTCTACCTCTTACCTCTGTGTTAGCCTGGTATGGATGCTTGGGGAAAGCCTGCATCATCGCTTAAGGTTCTCTTAAGGTCGAGGTAAGGTTGACATAAAGCCCTCTGGCTCGATCTGCATTATGATACCAGATGGTGCTCTTCGTTATTTGACAAATTACCCTGATTGATTAGGATTGTTAGTTGGTCATTATGCTATAGAGCGTATCAACCCGAGCGAAGTTTATCGTTGGCAGTATCGCGGTCAGCTTTGCTTTTTTGCTGTGAACCTTTCTAGAAATCGTTGGGGAGGAAGAAGTTATGATCGATGTTGCGGATCTGAAGAAGTCTTATGGTCCCATCCAGGCGCTGCGCGGGATCTCGTTTAACATTGCGCAGGGTGAGATCGTCGGGCTGTTAGGGCCGAATGGGGCCGGGAAAACAACCTTTATTAAGATCCTCACCGGATATTTGCAGCCCGATGCGGGCACGATGCGGGTCGATAATCTTGACGTGCTGGAGCATACCCGAGAGGTGCAGGCCCAGATCGGCTATCTGCCGGAGACGGCGCCGCTCTACCGGGAGCTCTCGGTCCAGGAGTATCTCCAGATGATGGCCAATATGCGCCAGATTCCGGAGGACGAACAGATTGTGCGGATCTCCGAGGCCGTGTATGCCACCGGATTGGCGGACCATATGACGCGTCCGATCGGAGAGCTGAGCAAGGGCTTCCGCCAGCGGGTGGGGTTGGCCCAGGCGATCCTGCACCGGCCCAAGCTGCTGATCCTCGACGAACCGACCGTGGGGCTCGATCCCACGCAGATCGTCGAGATTCGACACCTGATCCGGCGGCTGGCCGAGGAGAGCACGGTGCTCTTCTCCACCCACATTCTCTCGGAGGTCGAGGCGCTCTGCGACCGCGCGATCATCCTGATCAACGGGGACGTGCGTGCGGACGCTCGTCTCTCAGAGCTGGCGCAGACCTCCGATGCGGTGCTGGTGCTCGAAACGGAGCAAGCCGAGGCGGCTGAAGCCCTGAGCTCGCTGCCGATGGCCCGTGAGGTCGAATCGATCACGAGTGTGGACGGCTACCCCGCGTATCGCGTCTTGGGGAAGTCCGGGACGGGGGATAACCTCGGGCCGGCGATCTACACGTTGGCTCGCGATCATGATTGGCCCCTGCGGGAGCTGCGCCGGGATGTGCGAACGTTGGAGACGGTCTTTAATGAGTTAGCATCGGCGGCGGACGTCGTGGAGGTCGAGGAGGAGGCCGTGGCAGAATCCTCCCCGGCAGGGGCGACGGACGCGAACGAGCCGGTGCCTGAGGCGGATGTGCCTGAGGCGGATGTGCCTCAGGCGGAGGTGGCAGAGTGAATCTCAAAGCATGGCTGAAACAGACGCTGACCATCACCCGCAAGGAATTGCGTGGTTATTTTGGCTCGCCCATGGCGCTGATTTTCATCGGGGCGTTCTTGGCGGCGACGCTCTTTTCGTTTTTCTGGGTTGACACGTTCTTTGCCCGGGGGATTGCGGATGTGCGTCCCCTCTTCAATTGGATGCCAGTGCTGTTGATCTTCCTCGTGGCTGCGCTCTCGATGCGGCAGTGGAGTGAGGAGCAGCGCTCCGGGACCTTGGAGATTCTGTTGACGCTGCCGGTCTCTACCGCGCAGTTGGTCATTGGGAAATTCCTGGCGATTGTGGCTCTGGTTGGCATCGCCCTGGCGCTTACGCTGTCCGTGCCTGTGACGGTCTCGCTGTTGGGCAATCTGGACTGGGGTCCGGTCTGGGGTGGATACCTGGCCTCGGTGCTGTTAGCCGGGATGTATGCGGCGATCGGCCTGTTGATGTCCTCGCGGACCGACAATCAGATCGTTGCCTTGATCTCCACCGCTCTCGTCTGCGGGGTGCTTTATCTGATCGGCTCCCCCGGCGTGACGGACTTCGTGGGGCAGAATCTGGGTGAGGTGCTGCGGGCCATGGGGGCCGGGAGCCGGTTTGAGTCCATCGAGCGTGGGGTCGTCGACCTACGCGACTTGGCCTATTACGTCTCGATGGCGGGTCTCTTCTTGACCTTGAACGTCCTCTCTATCCGGGCCAAGGGATGGAGCGAAGGTGAGCGGACGCGCCCCAAGCGCGTGGCGCTGGCCGTGACGTCGGGGTTGATGGCACTCAACTTGATCGTCGTCAACGTCTGGATGTTCCCGCTGCGTCGGCTGCGCCTCGATATGACCGAGTATCAAAAGTATACGCTCTCTGAGACAACCCGGGATCTGCTTCAGGATCTGCAGGAGCCCTTGTTGATCCGGGGGTATTTCAGTGAGAAGACCCATCCCTTGTTGGCGCCTCTCGTTCCCGAGGTCCGCGATATGCTCAATGAGTATCAGGTCGCGTCCGGGGGGACGGTGCGCCTTGAGATTATCGATCCGGCGAAACATCCGGATAAGGAGGCCGAGGCCAACCAGGTGTACGGTATCCAGCCCACGCCTTTCCAGGTGACCGGGCGGTACGAGGCTTCGGTGATCAACAGCTATTTCGATATTCTGGTTCAGTATGGCGATCAGAGTGAGACCTTGACGTTTAACGATCTGATTGAGGTCGAGCAGAACCGGGATGGGACGTTGGACGTGAGCCTCCGCAACCTGGAGTACGATCTGACGAGCACCATCAAGAAGGTCGTCTACGGGTTCCAGAGCATCGATGCGATCCTGGCCGGGTTGGAAGACTCGGTCACCATGAACGTCTTCATCACGCCGGACACGCTGCCACCGGAGCTGGCCGATGTGCCTGAGACGTTCCGTAAGGTACTCTCGGAGATCGAGCAGGCGTCCGGTGGGAAGTTCACCTTCGAGTTTATCGATCCGGACGATCCTAACAGTGGGGTGACGCGGGCGGATCTGCAGGAGCAGTATAATCTGCAGCCCCTGATGACCTCCTTCTTCTCCGGTGACAGTTACTATCTCTACATGGTAATGCGGGCGGGAGATCAGGCGCAGGTTGTCTACCCGTCGGGCCAATTGAGCGAGGCCGACGTGCGGGGCGCGGTGGAGTCGGCGCTCCAGCGGCTCTCGCCGGGGTTCCTGCAGGTCGTCGGGCTGTGGACGCCGCCGACCAATCCGACCCAGAATCAGTTTGGCCAGACCCAGCAGCCCATATCCTCCTGGCAGCAGGTGCGCGAGCTTCTGCAGCAGGAATACGAGGTGCGCGCGGTCGATCTGAGCACCGGTTCGGTGACCGCCGACGTGGACGTGCTGGTGGTCATAGGGCCGCAGGGTCTGGACGATAAGGCCCGTTATGCGGTCGATCAATACCTGATGCGCGGAGGCGCTGTGATTGTGGCGGCGGGCACCACCGGCATTATGGCCTCACCTACCGGTGGGGGCCTGGCGGCGAAGCCTGTCGCTGACGGCGTGGGCGAGCTTTTGGCTCACTACGGCATCACAGTGGAGGATTCGCTGGTGTTGGATCCCCAGAACGAACCCTTCCCGGTGCCCGTGACCCGCCAGGTCGGCGATTTCCAGGTGCAGGAGATTCAGGCGCTCGATTATCCGTTCTTTGTCGATATTCGCGCGGACGGCATGGCCGAAGATCATCCGATTGTCAACAATCTGCCGGCGGTCACACTCAACTGGGCCTCTCCCATTCAGGTGGACGCCGCCAAAAACGCCGAGCGTGAGGTGGACGTGTTGATGCGCTCCTCGAGCGGCTCCTGGGTTCAGGAGAGCAAGAATATTCAGCCCGATTTCAACACCTATCCGGAGCTGGGCTTCGCGCAGATGACCGAATCACAGCCCTATACGCTGGCGGTCTCGGTGCGCGGTTCGTTCGCGAGCTACTTCGCGGATAAACCCTCGCCGTTAGCCCCCCAGCAGGAAGAAGGTCCTGAGGATGAGTCGGCCCCTGAGGCCGAGCCGACGCCTCAGACGGCGCCGGGTACCATCGAGGTCTCGCCTGGGACCTCACGTCTGGTCGTCATCAGCAGCTTCGAGTTTGTGGATGATATCGTCCTGGAGCTTTCTCAATCGCTGGGGGGCGATCGTTATCTCAATAACCTGAATCTGATCCAGAATTCCGTGGCGTGGGCGGTTGAGGATCTGGATCTTCTTAACATCAGCGCGCGTGGATCCGCTTCTCGTGTGCTCATCGAGCTCTCTGAGGGCGAACAATCCTTCTGGGAGGTCGGTAACTATGTGTTTGCGTTGGTTTCCCTGCTGGTTGTTGCGGCGGTGACCAGCGTGCGGCACCGGAATGAGACGCCATTGTCACTGATACCGCGCGATGAGGTCGATCCGCGATATGCGCAGGCGGGCGTGGGCGCACGGCGTCAGCCGGGCAGTACGACACAATCAACCGATGAGGAGGTGACATCATGAAGCGTCAACATCAGATCCTTGCCGGTGTCTTACTTATACAGATTCTTATCAGTGTCCTGGTCTTCTGGCCGAAGCCGGCGTCGACCGAGACCGGAGAGGCAGTCTTCCCGGATCTAGCGGCGGATGACGTCGTGATGCTGAGGGTCACTGACGACACGGGTAATGAAATCGCATTACAGAGGACGGAGGCGGGTTGGGTGCTTCCCGATGCCGGGAACTATCCGGTCCTGGAGGGTACGGTCACCCAGGTGCTCGAGAAGATCGCCGGTCTGCAGACCGGTTCACTGGTAACCCGCTCCGACACGAGTCACAAACAACTCCAGGTCGCCGAGGATGAATTCGTGCGCCGGCTTCTGCTCGAGACGGCTGATGGGGACACCCATACGCTATACTTAGGTTCGGCGCCGCGATATACGGCGACACACTTTCGGGTAGCCGGTGAGACGGACACGTATCTGACGACGGATTTGTCGACGTGGGACCTCAACGTGCAGCCCAACCAGTGGATTGACACGGCGTATACGCAGATCGATCAGGAGGCCGTGATTTCGGTTATGCTTGAGAACGGTCAGGGTACCTTCACGTTGGTTCGGGACGAGAATGGCGAGAACTGGACCCTCGCCGATCTGGCGGCAGACGAGCAGATTGCGACGAGCAGTACCAATGCCTTGGTCCGCAACGTGACGAATATGACCTTAAGCGCGCCGTTGGGCACCGAGGCGCAGCCGGAGTACAGGATGGATGAGCCGAACGCGCGGATCTCGATTGAGACGCCGGAGGGCACGCAGGCGATCGTTGTAGGGGCAGAGGACGAGGGCGGATACGTTGCCAAATCCTCGGAGTCCCCCTATTACGTCCGGGTCGCGGAGTACACCGTTCAGCCAGCAGTAGAGAACGCTCGTCAGGATTTCCTGCTGGAGCCCGAGCCCACCCCGACGCCGGCGCCATAACCGTAACATTTAACACTCACGATCAAGGTGCCCGGCACTTGTGTATCTCAAGTGCCGGGCACCTGGCTTTTGCATCTATGCAGCTTTCAACGCGTACGCCCTACATCCAATCCGGACGTGAGCCGTTCTCGTCCTCTCGCGCGACCCGCCCGTACGTCCGGGTCATTGCCTTCAGGGCCTCCCAGCGATCCGGATCGATCTGGGCTGTCTGGAAACGCCACGCCCAGTTGTCTCCCAACTTGCCGGGCGTGTTCATCCGGGCTTCGCTGCCCAAGCCCAGCACGTCCTGCATGGGGATCACCGCCACGTCCGAGACCGAGCGGTACGCCATCCGGATCAGGGCCCAATGGACGGGTTCGTCCACCGGTCCCAGGTAGCGGTGCAGGTTGCGAAGCTCGTCCTCTTCCCGCTTCTCGTACCAACCCACCGTGGTGTCGTTGTCGTGGGTCCCCGTGTAAATGACGGAGTTCTTCGGCAGGTTGTGGGGCAAATAGGGGTTCCCGGCGTCGCTGGCGAACGCGAACTGCAGGATGTTCATGCCGGGGAGGTCAAATTGATCCCGCAGCTCCTCGACGTCCGGCGTGATGTGCCCCAGGTCCTCCGCGATGATGGGCAGCTCGCCTAACGCGTCCCGCAGCGCGTGGAAGAGGGGCGCGCCCGGTCCATCCGCCCACTCGCCGTTGACGGCGGTCGGTTCGCCGGCCGGGATCTCCCAGTAGGCGGCAAAGCCCCGGAAGTGATCCAGCCGGATGATGTCGACCTTTTCCAGGGTCATCTCCACCCGCTGAATCCACCATGCGTAGTCCTGCTCGGCTAACTTCTCCCACCGGTAAAGCGGATTGCCCCAGAGCTGTCCCGTGGGGCTGAAATAGTCCGGCGGGACGCCGGCGACCTTGGTCGGCTGCCGGTTCTCGTCCAGGTAGAAGAGATCCGGGTTGGCCCAGACGTCGACGCTGTCGTAGGCGACGAAGATGGGGATATCGCCGACGATCTGGATACCTCGGGCGTTGGCGTACGCTTTGAGCGCCTCCCACTGCTTGAAGAACTGGTATTGGAGGTAGCGGTGGAGATAAACCTCCTCGTCCAGCCGCTCGCGCCACGTCTGGAGGGCGTCGGGGTCGCGTGTGACCAAGGCCTCCTCCCAGGTGTCCCACGGTCTCTGCTCGTGGGCGTCTTTGAGCGCCATGAAGAGGGCGAAATCCTCAAGCCAGCCGGCGTTCGCCTCGCAGAAAGCGTCAAGTGCGCCGCGCCGGTCTCCGTTGGCGTTCGCGCGGAAACGCTGAGCGGCCCGTCGCAGGATTGCGGACTTGAACGAGATCACGGCCCCAAAGTCGACGTGGTCGGCGGGGAAGTCCGGCGCGTTCGCCAGTTCATCCTCCGGGATGTCGCCCTCTGCACTGAGCTTGGCCAGGTCGATGAGCATCGGGTTGCCGGCCAATGCGGAGAAACAGGCGTAGGGCGAATCGCCGTATCCCGTGGGACCCAAGGGAAGGATCTGCCACAGCGTTTGGTCGTATTGTTTCAGGAGATCGACGTACTGATACGCGACGTCACCTAATTCCCCGATACCATAGCGACCCGGCAGCGAGGTGGGGTGCAGTAAAAGTCCGGCAGAGCGTGGAAAGTGCATGACACTTCTCCCTTTGATGAGATGGGTGTGATCCCGCCTGACCCCGGTCGGCGGTCGTTCGCGCGCTTAGGTAGTTCCAGGACTTAAACCATCCCAAACCGGGTGCTTTTTCCTTGGAAAATCCCGGTTATTGGGATGATTTTTTTTGGAACGGCCTTAACGGTGGCGTCGTCCTCCGGGTTGGTCGGGTATAACAAACTTGGTTTGAGTATACCGCAGAGTTCGTGCACGGCAATTGCCTGACGGCGATCAAGGCTGAGCGTGGGAATGATCCGGGTGCCCATGCGTAAGGGGCTGCGGTCCGAACCGCAGCCCCTTGGAAGATCACGTCATACAGCGTGTTTGGCCTTATACGTCCACGCTGATCTCAACCTCGCGGCCCGCTTCCTGGCTGCGGTAGATGCCGTCGAGGATCGTCTGCACGTAGAGGGACTCCTCCGCCGGTACCGGCGAGGGCAGGTCGTTCACCACCGCCTCCGCGAAGGCCACGCATTCCAGGGCGTGGGCTTCCATCACGTCCGATGTCAGCTTCAACGTCCGGTTGTAGAACTGCTGGGTCTCGTAGTTGGTGTCCATAAACTTGGCGTTGGGCCACTCACAGCCGCCCTCGGTGCCGTAGAGCCAAACTTTGGCGTTCTCGCCGTCTGTGTCGTGGTGCAGCAGCCAGCTGACCTCCAGGACGAGCGTGGCGCCGTCCTCGAAGCGCACGAAGGCCGCCGCGAAGTCCTCCACGTCCATGTCCTGGGGGACCGCGGTCTTGCTCCAGCCGCTGAAGGCTCCCTCGTGGTGCGCCAGGGTGTCCCGTGCGACCCCGCTGACCGCCACCGGTTTGGGGTGGTCCATCAGCCAGAGGGTGAGATCCAAGATGTGAACGCCGATGTCGATCGTCGGCCCACCGCCGCTGTTCTTCTTGTAGATGAACGTGGGGCGCACGGGCAGACCGCCACGGCGCAGCATCCAGCTTCGCGCGTGGTAGACGTCACCGAGGGCGCCGGTCTCCACCTCGGCCTTCATCGCCTGAGAGACGCCCCGGAAGCGGAAGTGCTGGGCCGTCATCAGCTTCTGGCCTGACTGGTCCCGGGCCTTGATCATCGTGCGGATATCGTCCGGCGTGGGGGCCAGCGGTTTCTCGCAGATCACGTCCTTGCCGGCCTTGAGCGCGGCCACGACCTGTTCGGTGTGGTACATATTGGGGGTGCAGACGTCGACGATGTCGATCTCTGGGTCGTTGACCAGTTCCATGGGATCGGTGGTGAGCTTGTCCACGTTGTGCTGTTCGCCCCAGACGGGCAGAATCTTGGGGTTGATGTCACAGCCGGCGACGATCTCCGTGTGCTCCGATGCGACCCAGCCGGGAATGTGCGTGCGGGCGATGCCGCCCAATCCGATGATGCCGACCTTGAGTTTATCTGTCATAGGTTTTCTTCCTCCAATAGTTAGGGTGTAGCGTATCCGATAGATACGAGTCTACTTCAGACCGTGAGATCGGCAAATAGCCTCGCTGAGCCGAAGACAGCTCATTTTTCTCAGGTAGGAGGTGGCCGGTTGTATTTGACCAGCAGATGTCTAAAATACCCGGAGGGATAAGGATGATGGCAGTATGCATAGGGAGGGGTTCCATGATAGGATTCTTTGCGCGGTTTTCTCCTGTGATCCAGGCGCTGTTCGGCACGCTTTTTACGTGGTTGGTCACGGCCTTGGGGTCGGCGGCGGTTTTCCTGACCAAAGAGGTCAGTCGTAAAGTTCTGGACGTCATGCTGGGATTTGCCGCCGGTGTGATGATCGCCGCAAGCTACTGGTCGCTTCTAGCCCCGGCGATCGAGATGTCGGCGGATGCAGGCGTACCCGAATGGTTCCCGGCTGCAGCCGGTTTCCTGCTGGGCGGCGCATTTCTGCGTGGGGTCGACCGGTTGTTGCCGCACCTTCACATCGGCGAGAATAAACCGGAGGGCTTGAAAACCGCGTGGAAGCGCACGACGCTGCTGGTGTTGGCGATTACCCTGCATAACTTTCCCGAGGGCTTGGCGGTTGGCGTGGCGTTCGGTGCCGCCGCGGCTGGTTATCCCGCGGCCTCCATTGCCGGCGGGATCGCGCTGGCGTTGGGCATTGGCATTCAGAATTTTCCTGAAGGGTTGGCGGTTTCGATGCCCCTGCGGCGCAATCAGGTGAAACCGTTGAAAGCTTTCTGGTATGGACAGCTATCCGGCATCGTTGAGCCGGTCGCTGGCGTCCTGGGCGCGACTGCGGTTTTGCTAATGCGTCCGGTTCTTCCCTACGCCCTGGCATTCGCCGCCGGGGCGATGATCTTCGTCGTCGTGGAGGACCTGGTGCCTGAAGGGCACATAAACGGTAACGCGCACTTGACGACGCTCGGCGTGATGGTGGGCTTCGCCGTGATGATGATCTTGGACGTCGCGTTAGGATAGCTTGGCTTCGACGTGTTGTTTGGAGTCAAAAATAGGGGCAGATTGTGGGTTTGAGCGGTCTCCCCCTATGGAGTTTGTGCTTCGAAGGCCATGACCGCGTTAGTCAGCGGCGTTGCTCACCCGCAGACTGAGCTCGTCCAAAACGTTGACCTCCTCGTCGCTCATTCGCCACCCCATCGCGCCGGCGTTGCTGCGGGCGTGGCGCGCGTTCTTGGCCCCCGGGATGGGCATAGCGTCCTTGCAGATTACCCAGTTCAGGGCGACCTGGGCCGGTGTCTTGTCCCCGTGCGCTGCGCCGATCTCCCGCATACGCGCGATAAGCGGTTGGACCTCTGCGAGGTAGGACGCGTCGTATTGGCGTCCTCGGAGGCCCGGTGGCGGATTGTCAGGTGTGTACTTCCCGGTCAGCATGCCCTGCTCCAGGGGGCTGTAGGCGATCAACGTCACGTCCAGATCGTGGCAGAGCTGCTTGACGCCGTTGAACTCCGGCTCGCGGTGGAGAAGGCTGTAGTGAACCTGGTTGGAAGCCAGCGGGATGTCTTGGGCTGCCAGGGCATTGTGCGCCCGGCCCATCTGCTTGGGGCTGAAGTTCGAGACCCCGACGGCGCGGGTCTGGCCCGCCTCGACGACCTCGGCCATCGCCTCCATCCAGGTCTCGATCGAGACGGGGGGCAGCGGAAAGTGGACTTGGTAGAGATCGACGCGGTCGAGACCCAGGCGCTGTAAGCTGTGTTCCAGGGCGCGGTGGAGTCCCTGTTTGCGCAGCCGCCACGGCATCGGCATAAACTTGGTCATCACCAGGGGGGGAGCCTCGCATCCGTTGATGAACTCGCCGAGTAGCGATTCCGAGCGCCCGAGCCCGTAGACCTCTGCGGTATCGAAGACGTTGACGCCTGCCTCTAGGGAGGTTTCGAAGGCTTCGCGGATGTCTTCGTCGGTATAACCCCCTCTGCCATAACCCCAAACCCACCGGTCACCCCACGCCCACGTGCCGATGCCTAAGGATGAGACCTCGACCTCGGTCCTGCCCAGTTGAATCTGTTGATCGCTCCGATGATTCACGTTTCCTCCCTTGGTTGCGTTGATGGGCCATCTCCTTGACCCACCCGAATTTGCGGCACGAGACCCCCTGTCAAACCTACGAATGTCATAAGCGGATCAGTCATCCTCAAGGGCAATCCAGATCGCGCCATCCTCAATCTTCGTCTCGAAGACGGGAAGCGCTTGCTCCCGTGAGATTGTGCCCAGGAGACGGCCGGCGACGGGCGGCCACGTCGACCACGCCTTGACGTCCCCGGTGTTGAGGTCGAATTCGCTGCGATGGAAGGGGCAGGTGATGGTTGCATCTTCCACCTTCCCCCGCTTCAAAGGCAGCCGCATGTGCGGACACTGATTCGAGACCGCATAAACGGTCCCTGCTTCGTGGATCAAGAGGAGCGTATGATCCTTAATCTGTACGACCTTGCGCGCTCCCTCGGGGAGTGCTGCTGCATCCAGAACTTTCATCCAGTTCATAAGGGATACCTCCTTATTATCGAAGTGCGGAGATCGGACGCTGTCAAACTGCCTACAGCCAATCGACCGTCTGGCGGATCAGCTGCTGATAGGGCGCAAGGTCCCATACCTGGCCGTCGTGCCCCATGCCGATATAGGCGACCTGTCCCTTCCCGTGGGTTCGGGTCCATACCATCGGATAGGCTTTGCCCCGATCGATGGCCACCATATGAATATCGAGATCGTTGTGGGTGCGTTGGATGTAGAACTCATCGTGGACCGTGAAAGCGGGCACGTCCGCGATCATTGGATGCTCGTGGAAGAGGGGGGTGACGGTGAAGGTGAACTGGGGGGGATGTTCGATAAACGTACCGCCGAGAAGGGCGTCGAGTTGAGCGTGAGTCTGGCCGGAGACCGTCGCAGCGTGCATGCCGAGCAGGCTGCCGCCCCCGGCAACCCAACGATCCAGGCTCTCCACCTGGGCGTCAGTGTAATCCGGGCCGGGCTCTCCTTGTTCGGTCTTCCCCCTCAGGCACGTGTCCAACATCACAAGATCGAAGGATGCATCGTCAAGACGGGTCAAAATCTCCCGGTCGTAGGTGGCCTCCATGCGGTGCCCCGCCGCTCCGAGTGTCCGTTCCATGCTTTCCGCGAATCCGTCGAAATCGTGATAAATACCACCCAGAATCAAAAGAATCGTCTTTCCTGTTGTCATGGTTTCTCCTTAGTTAGGATATCGCACTGTAGCTACCGTAGATCCACAAGCGGCCGATTTTTACTAAAGCCTATTATGCGTCGTTGGGATGTAGATGTATTGAATACTCTTTGCATATATTTGTTTGACAATCGGTGTAACCTATGGTATACTACATTCAAAAATTGACAAGTTTACTTTTCTTTTTTGAACAATTGTCCGTTCTGGGAAGGTGGTGAAGAACGGAGCTACGAACCTTTAATGTGGGGGGTAAGATGAGTCGTGACGAACCTATTTACAATATTGGTGTCGTTGAGCGTATGACCGATATCCCGGCAGCCACGCTGCGCGTGTGGGAGCGCCGGTATGGCTTTCCCGATACAGCCCGGACGGAGGGTGGGCACCGCCTCTACTCAGAGGCGGACGTCGAGCAACTGAAGTGGGTCAAGCGGAAGGTGGATGTCGGCATGCAGACTCGGCAGGCCGTACGCGCGCTTCAATCCGTGCTCGAGGAGCAGGGATCGATCGTGTCCCAGCCCGAGCCCGATACCCGCGCAACGGTGGTGGCGTCTCCGGTCGTTCCCTTCGAGGAATCGACCGGAAGTTCTTATCTGGAACTGTTGCAGCGGCGGCTCTTCGATCAGTTGACGGATCACCAGATTGATGGGGCGGATACCGTGTTTGACGAGGCGTTGGCCTTGTACGCGCCTGAGGACGTGATCCTGCACATCATCCGGCCGACGCTCTCGAAGATTGGGACCGATTGGGCTCGAGGCGAGATGACGATCGGCACCGAACATCTGGCATCTCACTACCTGCGCCAACGGCTGCAGGTGTGGCTGCGGTCCGGGCCCCCGCCTTTTGATGTGCAGCCGACGGTGTTAGCGTGTGCCCCGGGTGAGTACCACGAGGGAAGCCTGATGATCTTGGGGGCGCTCCTGCGGCGCCGGCGTTGGCCGATTACCTACCTGGGCCAGTCGATTCCTCTGCCGGATCTGGCGGATTTCGTGCACGAGACCGATCCGCTGGCCGTGGCGATGGTGGCGATGACCGAGGAGCCGGCTCAGGCGTTACTCTCCTGGCCCGAATACCTGCCCGAGGCATCCGCATCGGGCCGCCCGCTCTTCTGTTTTGGGGGGCGGATCTTCAATCAGCAGCCCGAGTGGCGGGCTCGGCTTCAGGGCCTTTTCTTAGGGGCGACCTTGACTGAGGGCGTGCAGACGTTGGAGCGGGCCCTGCGCAGTGCCAGCGGGGTGTCGATGCCGCAGCCGTCGTCGGAGCCGGCGTCCAGTTGATCGTTGGGTCTCTTGGCTGAGGTGACTGCGGGTTCGGAAACCTAGAATTTCCCCGCCATAACGCTTCCAGCCCCCGACCCCGGGGGGCGTAGATGCTGAAAGGGTGCGTCGGCTTAGGAACTTGCCCCCAAGGCCCTCGGATTTAGAGCAACGTCCTCGGATCCGGGTGCACGCGGGGCTCTAGGAGATCGAGAACCTCTGCGTATCCCTCCTCAGCCATCGCGTTGGGTTTGGCTCGACGGACCGTTTCGCGGGCTGCTGCCGGCGTGAGACCCTGGTAGACGACAAGGTACCCCCCCAGTACGGCCCCCGTGCGATCCTGACCCGCGTAACAGTGAACGATGGTAGGCCGCTCGGCTTGAACCTGTTCGTGAATCAACCGCCAGACCGGTAGTGATTGATAGATGAAGGCTTTCTGCATTCCCACCGAGAAAAGTTTGACCGGCGGGAAGTCCATCCGGTAGTGATCGAGGCCGTAAGGGCCCAAATCCTCCACCTCCACCTCCGTCGCCAGGGAGATGACGACCCGCACCCCACCGCCGTAAAGTGCTTGGGGATCCCAGGGGATCCGTGTGGGGCCGGGACGGCCTCCAAGAAGCACTTTCCATACCCAGTAGACGTGTTCCATAGTCGGTATTGTATCGATTTCCCTTTTTCGGTCAATGATGGGCGCACTGACGGCTTTTTGAATAGATAAAATGGTCGAATCTTGACGAGTTTTTAAATTAACCTATTCAAATACTTGACAAATCATAAACATTATGCTATAGTTTAGACAGTTTGATGAAGCCTGAACAGGTCAGGCAAGATCACCTAAGCAGCTATAACGTTCAAGAAGCACACATATAAGAAGCAGTAACCCTATAAAATGGAGGATAAATAAGATGAAACGCTTAACGTTGGGAATGGCTTTGAGTCTGATTTTGGCTTTGGTGTTGGCGATGCCGACGGTCGCAGCGACCGGTCCCCGTGTTCGTGTCGTCCACGCGTCACCGGATGCGCCCGCAGTCGACGTTTGGGTTGATGGCGCGGTCGCGTTCGAGGGTGCGCCCTTTAAGGGGATCACCTCCTACGCAACCCTGAGCGAGGGGATGCACAATTTCCAGGTGGTTCCCGCCGGCGCGACCGAGCCGGTTGTGATCGAGGCTGACCTGGACCTACAGATGGACCAGGATTATACGATCGTTGCCGTGGGACAGCTTGAGAACATTGAGCCGCTGGTGTTGGCCGATAACAATGCGCTTCCTGAGGCCGGTAAGGCGCACGTCCGCTTCGTTCACGCCTCGCCCAATGCGCCTGAGGTTGACATTGCGGTTGCCGATGGCGGACCCGTGCTCTTCGCCAATATCGAATTCAAAGAGTCCGGTGACTACCTGCCCGTCGATGCGGGCACCTACGATCTCGAAGCTCGCCTCGCCGGCACCAATGACGTGGCGCTGAGTGTGCCCGGGGTTGCGCTCGAGGATGGCAAGGTCTACACAATCTTCGCGATGGGCCTGGCTGGCGAAGAACCGGCTCTGACCGCCGTCGCCAGTGTGGACGCGATGGCTGAGCCCAGCACGCTGCCCGCCACCGGCAGTATCAGCCCCACGCTCTACGTAGGTATTGCGCTTGCAGGGCTGGGATTGATCGCGATGGGATTTGGTGTCAAGCGCTTGGCGCTCGAACGGGCCTAAGCTTGATTGTGTAAGATTCGAAAGGTGTTGGCAAAGCCGTATCGGTTCACGACACGGACGCAAGGAGGTGAGCTCGCTGCTCACCTCCTTGATGCTGATGGTCACAATGGGCGAATGAGGTGACCCAGCGGTCACGTAGGCCTCAACATCTTCGCTGTGAATGTACTGTACAATACATGCTGTACAATAGAAGCAGGTAGGCTTGTGAAGGGAGCTCGATGATGACGACCCGGATATGGTGGGTGCGACGCGACTTGCGGCTTCACGATAACCAAGCGCTGCATAGGGCGCTGAACGGTGCGGATCGGGTGGTACCTGTCTTTGTGCGCGATCCCACGCTTTGGCACTCGCCGTATGTGGGCGATAAACGTCTGGCCTTTATGCTGGGGGGGCTGCGTTTTTTGCACAGGGACCTCCAGTCACGTGGCAGCGGATTGATCGTCCGGGGGGGAGAGCCGGCGGAGGTGCTGAGCGCGCTGGTGAGGGAGTTGGACGCCGAAGGCGTCGTTGCCGAGGCCGACGTTTCCCCTTACGCGCGGGCTCGCGACCGTCGGGTCGGTCAGGCCGTACCCCTGCACCTGACCGGGGGGCTGACGGTCCATCCCCCCGACGCGATTGAGAAGCAGGCCGGCGGCCCCTACATCGTCTACACGCCATACAGCCGGAAGTGGAAGTCCTTCTCGATGCCGGGCCCTGGCGATCTGCTGCCTGCGCCGGAGACCCTCGAGACCCCTGAGGGGGTGCGCTCGGACGGGATTCCGGATTCGCCGCAGATGCCCGAGACGGTGCCCTTCCCGCCCGGTGAGGCCGAGGCCCGGCGCCGGTTGGAGGCCTTTGCGAATCACCCGATCTGCGACTATGCGGACCGTCGCGACCGTATGGACGAGGACGGGACGTCGAGGCTCTCCCCGTACCTCCGCTTCGGGATGCTTTCGATCCGGGAGGCCGTGGTTCGGGCCCGACAGGTCGCAGACGAGGGCGAAACGTGCGGAAACGGGGGCGGCGCCACGACGTGGCTCGATGAGTTGATCTGGCGGGAGTTTTACCTGACGATCCTCTATCATTTTCCGCGCGTGCGACGGGAGAGTTTCCGATCCGAGTATCACAATCTCGAATGGCGGAACGACGCGGCAGCTTTCGCCCGGTGGCAGGAGGGCCGCACCGGGTATCCGGTCGTCGACGCCGCGATGCGCCAGCTTCTTGAAACCGGATGGATGCACAATCGGGCGCGTATGATCGTCGCCTCTTTTCTGACCAAGGATCTGTTGATCGACTGGCGGTGGGGTGAGAAACACTTCATGCAGCATCTGGTGGACGGCGACCCGGCCTCGAACAATGGCGGGTGGCAGTGGGCGGCGGGTACCGGGACGGACGCCGCGCCTTACTTCCGCATTTTCAATCCGGTTCTCCAGGGGAAGAAGCACGATCCGGAGGGCGAGTACGTGCGCCGGTGGGTGCCCGAGCTCCGGGCGGTGCCGGATGCGTGCATCCAGGAGCCGTGGACGATGTCGGATGCGGAACAGGCGGAGGCCGGCTGTGTCATCGGTGAGGATTATCCGGCCCCGGTCGTCGATCACCATCAGGCCCGGGCGCATACCTTGGCCGCCTACAAACAGGCCCGGGAGTCGGATCATGCGTAGTCATCATCTGGAGTGGGGGGAGTTTCAATCCTATGGATAGTTCGCTTAAGCGTCGATTGGGGTTGGTCTTTGGATTTGTATTCATCGATCTCCTGGGATATAGCCTGATCCTGCCTCTGTTGCCCTACTATGCAGAGGCGTTTGGCGCCTCATTGACGGTGGTTGGGTTGTTGGGCACCTCCAACGCGCTGGCCCAGTTAGTGGCCGCGCCCTTCATTGGCCGGCTGTCGGACCGGTTTGGACGCCGTCCGCTGCTGATCTTCAGTATCTCCGGCACGGTGCTCAGCTTCATGATCCTGGGTTTGGCCCAATCGGTGGCGGTGCTCTTTCTCAGCCGCATTCTCGACGGCTTGATCGGAGGAAACGTCGCGCTGGCTCGCGCGTACATCACCGATATCACCGACGAGGACAACCGCGCCCGGGGATTGGGCGTGATTGGTGCGGCCTTTGGCTTGGGCTTCATCATCGGGCCGGCGATGGGCGGATTCCTCAGCCGGTACGGGTTCGCGGCGCCGGCCTTTCTGGCGGCGGGCCTCTCGCTGCTCAACCTCATCGCGGTCGCGCTCTGGCTGCCGGAATCCCTGACGGACGAGCAGCGCCGGCGTGCTGAGGATCAAACCCTGCCCTCGCTCTCGCCGAAGGCCTTCGTGGCGGCGCTCCGCCGCCCCTGTGCGGGGCCGGTGCTCCACGTGCAGCTCTTCTACAACCTGGCGTTTACCCTCTTTACGGCCAACTTTGCCATCTTCTCGAAGGAGCGGCTGGGTCTGACCGTGCAGACCACCAGCTTTGTGCTGACGTACGTGGGTTTGCTTTCGGTCCTGGTTCAGGGATTCGCGGTCGGCAAGCTGACCAGCCGGTATCGCGAGCGGGCCCTCATCGTGGCCGGCATTGTTGGACTTGGGGTCTTTTTGACGCTCTGGGGATTTACGCCCAACGTGTGGATGCTGCTGGTGGTGCTGGCGCCGATCGCGCTCTCCAGTGGCGTGCTCAACGTGATGCTCTCCAGCCAGCTCACCAAGACCGTCTACCGGGAGGAGGTCGGCGGGACGCTGGGACTCTCCGCGTCCCTGCAGACCCTGGCCCAGATCGTCGCGCCCGGTCTTGGGGGGCTGCTGAGCGACAGCCTGGGCCCGTGGTCCATAGGCGTGCTTGGCGGGCTGATCATGGTCTGGACCTATTCGTTTGCGAGGCGGCGGGTATTGTCGGTCCCCGAGTCGGAGATGGTGAGTTGTCGCTTGCCCTCGATGGGGGCGGCGCCCTCGACCGAGGCGGCTTCCTGAAGGGCCGAGGATAGTGTGGGATTTGTGAGGCGGGGATAGAGGGGAGTGCTATGTCGAAGTTATTACGGTTGAAGATGGTCCGAATCTTAGGAGTGGGGTTGCTGGCAATCGTTACAGTGGCTGTTGTGGGGTTTGTGATCTGGGCGCAGGACGCCCACCCTCCTGAGGCGGAGGCGTTGGCGGCCTTGAACGAGAGTAGCGCGATCGAGATCGAGACGGAGCCCTGGCTGACATTTCATCCTACCTCGCCGGGCCAGCCGGTGACGACGGGGCTGATCCTTTACCCGGGCGGGCGGGTCGACCCTCGGGCATACGCGCCTGTGGCCCGGCTGATCGCCCTGCGGGGATATCGTGTGGTGATCGTGCCGATGCCGCTCAATCTGGCCTTCTTCGCCCCCCGCCGGGCGGACGCGGTGATCGCGGCCTATCCCGAGATTCAGACGTGGGCCGTCGGCGGGCATTCGTTGGGGGGCGCGATGGCAGCCCTCTACGTCGATCAATCAGTGCCTGATGCCGTGGCCGGGCTCGCGCTCTGGGCCGCCTATCCGGCGGAGCCGAACGACCTCTCCGATGCGCAGGATCTGACGGCTGTAACCATCCACGGCACCCGCGACGGGTTGATGACGGAAGAGGAGTTTGAGTCCTCGTGGGCGTTACTGCCGCCCATCACCCGTCGGGTCACGATCGAAGGGGGAAACCACGCGCAGTTCGGCGCGTACGGACCGCAGAATGGGGATCAATCGGCGACGATCTCCGCGCAGTCCCAGCAGGGGATGATTGTCGAAGCGACGGTGGGGCTCCTGCTTGACGGATTGCACGAGCCGAGGTTTGGTGCGCTCCCGGCCGCCTTGCAGGCGGACGCGGGGCTGGACTAGGGAGGGTTGGATGAAGACGTGGGTTAAGGTGGTGGTGACGATCGTGGGGATGTTGGTACTCCTGTTGGCGATTGGCCCCTTGCTGGTGCCGATTCCGCCGTTGGAGGACACTGTGCCGCCTCAGGCGCTCGCCGATCCTGACAGCCAGTTCGTGGAGGTCCAAGGGGTGACCCTTCACGTCAAGGCGGAGGGTGAGGGGGAGCCGGCACTGGTGCTGCTGCACGGGTTCGGCGCCAGCACCTACTCCTGGCGGGAGGTGATAACGCCCTTGGCTGAGGATGCCCGGGTGGTGGCCTTTGACCGGCCTGCCTTCGGCTTGACAGAACGCCCGCTGCCGGGTGAGCCCTCGTGGCCCGGCTATAATCCCTATACCGATGACGCCCAGGTGGGCGTGACGGTGGGACTGATGGACGCGTTGGGGATGGAGCAGGCCGTGCTGATCGGAAACTCCGCCGGCGGCACCGTGGCGGCGGAGACGGCGCTGGCCTATCCCGACCGGGTGCGGGCCCTCGTTCTGGTGGATGCGGCGATCTTCACGGGGGGCGGCAGCCCGGCGTGGGTGCGCCCGCTTCTCAACACGCCTCAGATGCGGCGCATCGGTCCCCTTATCGCCCGGGGCATTCGCTCGTGGGGTCGCGATTTCGGCCGGTCAGCCTGGCACGACCCCAGCAAGATTCCCCCCGATTATTGGGAGCACTATGAGCGTCCGCTCCAGGCGCAGCACTGGGATCGGGCGCTCTGGCAGCTCACCCTGTCCAGCCGGCCGTCGACCGTGCCGGATCGTCTCTCCGAGCTGACCATGCCGGTGTTGGTCATCACGGGCGATGATGATCAGATTGTGCCGGCGGCGCAGAGCGTGCAGCTCGCCGAATCGCTGCCCAACGCGGAGTTGGTGGTGATTCCCAACTGTGGGCACGTCCCTCAGGAGGAGTGTCCGGACGCGTGGCTGGCGGCGGTGGAGGCGTTTCTGAGTACCTTGCCTTAGCATTACTTCACTGCTTACACACTAAAGACATCTATAACTCAAGTGCCTTGCACTGGGTTTGGTAAGAACATCAACGAAAGGGGTATAAAAATGAAAACAGCATTAATATGGGGAGCTTCAGGCGGCATCGGACGGGCGATGGCGGCCCGATTGGACCGTGAGCAGTGGATGGTGTTGGGCATCTCTCGTCACCCGTCGGATCTCCAGGGGCTGACCCCGCACGCGTTCGAGGCCGACGTCGCGGATCCGGCACAGGTCGAGCGCGCGGTTAACCGGGTGCGTCAGGTGGCCTCGGAGGTCGATCTCTGGCTTTACGCGGCGGGGTTCATCACGGCGACGAAAATCCCGGAGATGACGCCCGATCTTTGGAATCGGGTGCTGGACGCAAACCTCACCGGCGCGTTTCTTGCGACACGGGCCAGCCTGCCGCTCCTGGCGCCCCGCGCCCACCTCTTCTACCTGGGCGCGCAGGACGCCCGGCTCCGGCTGCCCGGACTGACAGCTTACGCGGCCTCTAAGGCCGCCTTGGAGGCCTTTACCGTGGCTCTGGCCAAAGAACAGCGTCGTCGCCGTGTGACCCTGGTGCGTCCCCAGGCCGTGGACACGGATTTCTGGGATCTGGTCCCGTTCAAGAAACCTGCGCATGCGATGGCCCCCGAGGCGCTTGCTGACCGGATCTTCGAGGCCTACCACGAGGGCCATAAGGGCCTCTTGGATCTCTGAGACCCCGCTTTATTCAGGGACTGCGTGCATAGTAAGACTTGCCCGCCCCATTTTGGGGGCGGGTTTCTTGGTGCATCGGACACCTTACGCTGAGGTACCAGCGGTTCTTTATTTGCCTAGCTGCCGTTTAGTGTTAATGTCCCTATATTACCTTCTGTAATCTATGGACGGCACCGGAGACCGTCTCGGTTGTCCGTCCTCGCTAAAAGGAGTCACTCAATAATGACCGTTTCATATCTTCACTACGATCTCCACGATGGCTATATTCACAATTGGCTGGTCGCCGGGCCGCAGGTGATCGAGGTCATCGACCTCGACCGCTTCGAAGGCGGAGATCCCGCGCGCCAAATCGTGCAGCAGTATGCGATGGAGAGTTCGGGGATCACCGAGATGCCGGTGGAGCGGGGGCCGATGAGCGAGGGCACCTTCACGATCGGGGAGTATGAGGGTGCGTGGTCTTAT
>DAOTTS010000074.1:0-25785 GCA_034437735.1 Anaerolineae bacterium | reverse complement strand
GGAGATGGTGAACCCGGCATCACCGTTATCTGGCGTGGTTGGCAACGTTTGCATGATATCTCTACTACTTGGCTCATTATGAACAAAGAAAGATATGGGTAATAGTAAGCCCTTAGGACGGGGGCGATGAGCAGTGTTAAGATACTTGTTCTTACCTACTTAGTCGCGACGTTTTACTGATCGCTGACGTAGATAGGTCGTGAGAGGGGCGGGCGACGGGTCGCAGACCTCGTTGAGCTTGGCGGGCAGCGGCTGACCGAGGACGGCCTCAAGCCGGGCGCGTTGGCGATCCACGACTTCAGGATGTTGCCCGTAGACGTTAATGCGTTCGTTCGGGTCGAGACGGACGTTGTAGAGCTCGGGCTCGGGATCCTCTTCTCGGATAGCGACGGTATAGTTCCACGTCTCGTCACGCACTGAAGCGCGACCACCGGCATTGCCGACCGCAAACCCTGCCCAGCCCGTGACGATGTGATCCCGCAGCTGCGCTCGCTCGCCGGTTACCAGGGCCCAAGCATCTTGCCCATCGACGTTGGCATAGGGAACCTCCAACAGGCGAAGCAGGGTGGGCATAAGATCGTGACTCTGGACGAACGGGTTGATGCTTTCGGCGCGCGGACCGTCCGGGTGGCGTATCACCAGGGGGATGCGGGTATTGAATGGATGAAGTTCGGTGCACCCCTTGCCAAAGCTGCCGTGGTCCATAAGCTGGGTGCCGTGATCGCTTGTGAAGACCACAAGTGTGTCGTCCCACAACTTGAGTTCCGCTACTTTTTCCAACAATGTGCCCACCCATCTATCCACAAAGGTGACCTCCCCGTAGTAGAGGGCCTTGATTCGGGCTTTTTCAGCCTCTGTCGCCTGCTCATTATCGGGATAGATATACTCGATGCCGGGCTCGTTGTGCCAGGGGTGGTAGCGGTCGGCATAGGCGCGGGGTGGATCCCAGGGCTCGTGAGGGTCAAAGGAATCGATCCATAGGAAGAAAGGTGCGTTCTGTGCGTTATGCTCCAGCCACTGCGCGGCGGATCGGAAGACCCGGGCGCACTGGTAGTCCTCGTCCCTCTCGCGATCCCGCTGGTTAAAGAGATACTGGGCCAGTCTCGCGATGCGGGGCGAGTCGAGAGGTTCGTGCGTGTACTTACGGATCTCTTCGGCGATGCTCTCGATCATGCCGCCCCGCCAGTTATCGGTCTCCTGACCTCGGATGAAGTCATATGTGACGAATCCACGCGTGTAGTTCATCGTGGGCTTGAACATATGGTACGTGTCGGCCACCATACCCGTGAAGTATCCATGCTGAAGGAGTATCTCGGCCAGCGTATCCTGGGAGGGTGGGATCTTATGCCATCCAGGTGCATGGTGCCAGTGACCGCGACGGTCGAAGTTGTAGCGCCATGGGAAGGATCGTCGCCCCGTGAAGAACGCGCGTCGCATCTGAAGGGTCGGCTGCCCCTCGCCGAAGGCGTGGATGAACGAGACGGATTCGCGCATGAGCCCGTCCAGATTCGGGGTGGCGACGTGGGCCACTGCCCCTTCCATTGCCGCCTGTTCATCGGCCTTAAGATTGGGATCGATGAGGTCGGCCCGGAAGGTATCCAGACAGATGACAATCAGATTTAGGTCCATTATCTTCTCCTTTCTGGGAGATATGCGATGGTTCTGTAGCCCTATTGGATCAGAGGCCCTGTTAGTGGCCTGAGATATAACCAAGGTCAGCAGCTTGCGTGATCTCTCTTTGAGCTTGTTGCAGGGCGCCGGAGGCCTTGAGCGCTTGTCCCAGCCAAAAGTGGGCCTCACCTGAGTGTGGTATGAGTTCGATGGACTGCTCGAGTGCTTCGATTGCCTCTTGCGTCCGCCCGGATTGGAGATGTGTTCGTCCTAATAGCATATGGGCCTCTCCATCGTCAGGTTCCAGCCGGACGGCACCCTCTGCAGCTAAGCGTGGGTAGCCTTCCTGGTTCAGGTTTCGCGCCAGATAGAGCCGGGCGACGGCTTTCCAGATCTCGGCATCATTTGGGGCTCGATCCAAAGCCGCATCGGCCCAGATCTTGATCTCTTCGTATGCACTCGTCCGTGCTTTGATCTCCGCAATTGCCAGGCATGGCGCAGGATTGGCAGGATCGAGAGCCTGCGCGTTCAGAAGCGGGTTGCGGGCCGCCTCCAATTCACCGATATTGAGGTAGTGCTTGCCTAGTAACAGCCAAGGAAGGGGCGCTTCCGGCGTTAGCCGGACGGCCTCCAACAGGTGACGTTCTGCTTCCGCGTTCAGATCGTTGCGGCTTAGGGCTTCGCCGAGCCATCCACGGACATAGGCGTTCTGGGGGTATTGGTGAACGACCGGACGCAGAGCACAGATGGCGAGGGCCCAACGCTCCTGGCGAATGAGGTTGTAGCCCATACACTCTGTGAGATCCGCTTCACAGCTTGTGTTCGTCTGCAGGAGTTCCGGCGCATCACGGGTAAGTCGTTTGGGATCCACGGAGAGTACGGCCAGGTAATATGCTGCCTCGCTTGTTTGCGATAGCCCCGTGCTGACCCAATGGATCGCTGATTGGGTGGCGGCAGCACAATCTCCCTGGTGCAGGAATGCGAGTGTCAGCGCCCGCCATGCGCTTTCATTGGAGGGGTTCTGGGATATCTCGGTTTGTGCTTCAAGCTGTAGTTGGTCCCATAATTGAGCCTGCGTGAGGAGCTCGAACCGGAGCGGTGTGGTCAGCGTGTTGACTGCCCCTCGATCCACGGCCTCGCTCAGGACAGCTAAGCCCTGATCCGGGCGGTTCCAATCGGCATAGAGCTTGGCAAGTCTCAGTGCCGGTGTCGCGTTATTGGGGGCGTCTTCCATCGCTTGCCTGTATATCATCGCCGCGGCCGTGTAATGTCCTTCGTCGATTTGTTCACTTGCCCGCTTCTCCCACATCAAATGTGGAACCTGCGTCCCACACCTTGTCAGCCCTATACTAAGGAGTATCACTGTTATCGTGCAGAAAAGGATGACGCGCTTCATCGCCTAATCTAAGGGGTTGGACGGCGGGTCACGAGCGGTAGGAAGGTTTGGGATCGGATCGGCTTCAGCCCGATCGTTATGGTGAAAGATTGGGTGGGCGGCTCGTCAGCGACGGTAAGAGGCGTTCTGTTAAGCAGGTAGTGAGGCAACCTGGTCTCCAGGACGTAGTCCCCTGTATTCACGATTTGCGTTACCGACCAACGTGTCCCGTATGTCTCCGTGATGAGGTCTCCATCCTGTGATCGCCAGCTTATATGAGGGGGGGCCATCGGAGGTGACTCCTCAGGGTCCCAGCGACTGTTGCTGTTTTCATCAAGATAGGTTGTGAGTGATACGTGAGCCGTTCGGGTCAAGACAGCCCTTGTGGAAATCTCAGCCGTCATGGGCCACGGCTCCCAGTTGCCGACATTATCCCGCGCTCGCGACCGGAAATAGGTCCGTTGATTTAGAGGGATTTCCACGGTGGTCTGGGTGATTCCTCTCGTGTTCTGCCAATCGGCGACTCGGGTCCAAGGACCATCTGAGGAGGGGGCCTGTTCAACCTGTGCATACCAGTAACCGGAGACTGTATCGGTCACGTCCCACGTTACGGTTAGAGTGGTGGTGTGGACAAAACCCGGGAGCGGTCGAAGGGTTGAGCTGGGTGTTTCCGTATCGGACTGCATGAGCAGGACAGGAGGTCCCCCGATGATGTATCCTCCGTCATATCGGGTGTTGGCTGTGGCCGGCTGGAGCGGCACTGAATACATCCCTCCGGCTGCATCAATGGACTGGTGTTGTCCGCGATGGTCGATAAGCGTAGCGGTTGGGACGACCGCTGATTGTTGATACTGGGTGGGATCGTCACCGGTTTCTTTCCAGAGCACATCGATGCGACCGTGAGGAGTGCCCCAAAAGGTGATCCGCCGCACTGTGCCGTCGGAAAACGGTCCGGTGATCTGGTTTTCACCATTTAAGTATCGCGCAGCTACCTGATAGGCGACATACCCGGGGCGGAGACTACGATCGTCCCGGATCAAGCCGAATGCCCGGTCCATCGCTTGATCGTGGGTGCGGAAGACGAAGAATTTCTCGACGCCAGCGGCACGAGCTTCTGCATAGCCCTCAATCATAAAGCCGGCCGCTTCCTCCGCTGTCGCTGCGTTTACATAGGGATCGGGGTGTTGGCTTTCTCCCCATATAGGCACACCCGTTTCCGTAAGCCAAATGGGATGCGGTCCGACCGTAGATGCCATCTCGGTCTGGATGATGGCGGGAATGGATCCGAGTTGGTAAACATTGCTGTAGAGGTGAAGGGAGAATGCGTCAAAATAGCTGTTGTTCTCCGCCGCCCCTTCTAGGGTTTGAAGTTCCTGCAGGACACGTTCGTAGAAGCTTTGATTTCCCCAGTACGCGATCCCCCCGAAGAGAACCGTGGCTTCGGGATCGGCAGCCTTGGTTGCCTGATATCCAACTTGGAGCAATCGCGCGTATTCCGACGATGAGCCTACCCAGAAACTTGCCCTGTCAGGTTCGTTCCAGATCTCCCAAACCTTGACCTTATCTTTAAAGTGATTCACCGTCTGGTAAACGTAGCGGCCCCAATAATTGTCCGGATGATCCCATGGCAGGTCTAGATGGATAGGCGGACAAGCGCGCCATGCGACGGCTTCGTCCATATGCTCAGGGAAGAGCGGCAGCTCCGGTGGCGCCGAGCTGGTCTGGGTTCGATGTGCCACATTGAGACACGCCCCTGAGGCCCATTGCGCCGTGGAACCGAGAATTGCGACGACCTCTATGCCGTAACGTTGGTCTCGGTCAACCAGGTCTTCGTGAGCGGCGAAATTGAAAACGCCGGGCGTCGATTCAATCGCATTCCACCGGAAGTCGAAGCGATCCCAGTGGGAACCCGCTGCATAAGCTTCTCGTGCCAAAGGTTCGGGGTTGCCCGGCAGCTCGTAAAAACTGTAACACATCCCCATACTCCCATCGGCCTCGGTAACGTCTGGGAGGGGGATCACATCATCCGCTCTTACATGCAAGATCTGCGTGATCGCGCCGAGAAGGATCGCGCTGAGAACGATCCTAAGCCCGAGATGCTGGTGGGTATTTTGACTCCGGTTAGGTTCAATGATATTCATAGTCTGTATTCTACCACTATTAGGTGCAGAGTGTCCAGTTTGGATTGGCCGGCCTGATTGCGGCATAAGCATTGCGGCATAAGCGCCACGCTATTGCCAAATTCTTACCAACCTTTACAATATATGCCCATAGGCTGGACTAGGGTGCGGGGTATCTCACTGAGGAGTTGAGGATGCATTTTCTTGTCGTGGATCCGAATATTGCGTTTGCGACGTTGCTGTCTGATGAATTGGAGCGTCTGGGTCACAAAGGCGAGATCGTAACGGATGGTCAAAAAGCGCTAGCTTCTGCCAAACTTGATTGCCCCGATATGACCTTCCTCGACATGGGGTTGGGAGTATCGGAGGTGGCGACCTTGGGGCAGGCACTTCGATCGCTCGACGACTCGATGCGGTTGGTTGTTATTCCGATGAACGGAGAGGCGCTGCCGGAGGATGTCGAGGCGCTGTCGATCCAGGGCACTTTGCCCAAACCCTTTTTCCTTCCAGAACTCCCTGACCGCGTCGAACAGGCATTGTCAAAACCTTTGGGCAATGAAAGTCCTGGTTTGGACGTGGTCGGCAAATCGGAGTCCCGCGACCCCACGGCGGCTGAGGCGTCTGAGCCCCTGAATATAGAAGATCGGAACGAGGTATCCGGATCCCAGGCACAACCTCGATTCTCTCCCCAAGCATTTGCGGCTAATCGTGAACGTATCCAGGGCCTGATGACTTCTTTGTCTGCAGACGTCGGAGCCGACGGCGTCATTTTGACTCGTGGCGAGAATTTGCTGACGTGGGTGGGCCGATTTAACGATGAAGAGGCGCAAGCCTTGGCGCGGGTCGTTATCCAGGGCTGGGAGTCTTCTGCTGAAGTCGCCCGGATTCTGGGACAGGAACAACTACGGTTTGAGCAGAGTATTGCCGGCGGTACTTATCTGCTCTATGCGGTCAGCGTCGTCGATGCCATTTTGGCGGTGCCAGTCCAGGGCGCCGCGTTGTTAGGGCTCTTGCGACAGAGTGTGCGACGGATCGCTAAACAGATTGCGACGTTGTGTCTGGACTGACGTTGCCTTTCGTTGGGCTTGAGGCTTAATTTGCTGATGGGGGGCAAGTGAAACGAGGGCGGCGTTTGGCGGCTATCGTTCCTGGTCTGACCCTGCTTGTGCTTTTGGGGTCGACCCTTCTGCTCTCATTAAGGATATATGTCTGGGATGCGCTACTGTTCCTCATATTGGCGTTTGTCCCATTATCATATTTTGTCGTAAAACGTCGAGAACGAAAATTTCCTCCGCTTTTCCCTCGTTCCTGTCTTGATTGGCGCCCCCGGACTGCGGAAGGATGGCTCCGTGGTATAGCTCTCGTATTCTCCGTCTTTGTGATGTTTTTGTGCCGGTGGATTCCGGATGGAGAAAGCTATGCGATTCCTCTGTTGATCTGGTTGGTGGGCCTATTATGTTATGTCGTTCCATTCCTTGTTGCGTTACTGCGTACCCCCTGGATCCGCCCTTCTATGACTCGATGGGAGTGGGGGGGCCTGCTCCTTTTAGTCGCGATTGCGGGTGGGCTGCGGGGTATAGAGCTTGGGTCCATGCCTTACAGCCTTGGAGGAGATGAGGGAACACAACTGGTCGCGGGCCTTGATTTGGTGCGTGACCCGATCGGTAATCCCTTCGCGACCGGATGGTATTCTGTACCCACGATGTCATTTTTTGCGTACGGACTGGTGACGCGCGTATTCGGCGCAACCATTGCCGGGGGACGGGTGTTGTCGGTGCTGCTTGGTTCGGCGACGGTCGTCTTTACTTTTTTTCTGGCCCGGCTTATGGATGGGCGGTGGGTTGGATGGTGGAGCGCGGTTATGCTCACGGTCTCGGCCTATCACATTCACTTCAGCCGATTAGCATCCAATCAGATCGGCGATCCACTGATTGGCACCCTTGGGTTAGGGCTCCTATGGGTAGGATACAACGCTGGAGAGCGCCAAAGGCTGCGTGACGTGGCCTGGGGATTGGCTGGCGTTGTTGCGGGATTGGGTTGGTATGGCTATTTTGGGGCGCGTTGGGTTACAATCATGATGGCGCTTTTTCTATTGTGGCGCATTTTGACCGACCCGTTTTTTGTGATTCGTCATCGTCGAGCCCTGTGGCTGGCTGTTCTCGGCGGTTTGGTCGCATTGTTACCTCTGCTAGGATGGTATCAGGCTCATCCCTCTGCAATGACCGAACGTTACAATGCCGTCTCGATCTTCGCTTCCGGTTGGCTATCCCGGGAGCAGGAGTTAACCGGGCGGAGTGCGGTTTTTCTGATGGGGCAGCAGCTATGGAAGGCTTTCACAGCTTTTCATTTGACCCCTGATCCGACCTTTTGGTATCGGCCCGGACGGCCCCTGGTTGACTTTGTGACGGGCGCGCTGCTCTTACTCGGTATCGCTGTCGCCTTTTTGCAGGTGCGACGTCCCATCCGAGGTCTGATCCTTCTGTGGCTTTTCTCTACGGTTCTTATGGCTTGGGGCGTGACGGAGAATCCGCCCAGCAGTCAGCGCGGGGTGCTTCTAGCCCCGGTCATCTCTATCTTGGCCGCTTGGGGGTTGCGGGAAGCACTCAAGATTCTTGGATTTGAGCACCCTGTGCATCTGTGGTTCGCCTCGGGGGTTCTTGCTGCGATTCTTGTGCTTAACGTTGGATTTTACTTCGCTGTCTATATCCCGAGGCGGGTCTATGGAAATCCGACAGCGGAAATCGCGACTGCCATTGGTCATTATCAACGGGACAACCCGCATCCTATTTGTGCGCCGGAACCTGATGGGTTGTGCGAAGGGCGTGTCTATTTTTTGGGTGCCCCTTCGCTCTATTGGCACTTCGGTACCTTAGCGTATCTTGCCAGGGGGGTGCCTGGTGAGGATGTCCTGCCTGAGGAAAGACCTGCGTCCGTTGTGCCCCCAGCGCGGTTCATCGTCACTCCTAATCGGGCTGAGGATCTGGCTTGGATTGAGTCGTCCTATCCCCACGGGGACAGAACCTATCTGCGCGCTCCCGATGGACGACTTCTCGCCATTATCTATGATTGGTCTGCTCATTGAACTGTTCGTAGGCACCTTGCTCTCCTTGCTCGATTTCCGTGCTTGCAGGCTCATTATTCTGACCCATTATGAGCCTGCGTAGCGAGCGCAAGGTCCCCTCGTTTCTCTTGACAATCTTGCCGTTCATTGTATTATTGTGATGCGCATCTCGCTTTGGGAAGCGTAATCGAAGCGTAATCCCTAGCCGACACGTCGTGTCGGGAGCAAGAAAGGAGAGTGAGGGGCGTGACCTTTGTGACGGCAAATGACAACGAATCGTTTGACTCGCTATACAAGCGGTTCAAACACAAGGTTCAGCAGGATCGCATTCTGTCTGAAATTCGACGTCGCCGCTACTTCGAGCAGCCTAGCCAGATACGTAAGCGAAAACGTGCTGCCAAGTTGCGAAAAAGCCGCCGGAACTCGGTCAAAGATCGTCAGCAGGAATACTGACGCCGTTTGTCGCGTTATACCTGCGCGATCTGTCGATCGACTGGTTGGGCTCATTTGGTGATGGGTGGCTTCTGTCCCCGCTAGTTTGGGGCTCTTCAGAACCGTAGGTTGGTCAGGATCTGGTTTCAAGTGGATGATGGGATTAGGGAAGGGGCGTTGATGATATGAGCTTGCAAGATAGGCTTCGCAGTGATCTTAAGGATGCGATGCGAGCGCGAGACGCGCACCGGAAATCTGCTCTGCGGATGGTGTTGACCGGTATTCAACTTGCTGAGGTAGACGCGGGTCATGAGTTAGATGATGTCGATATCGTCGAACTTATCCGTAAAGAGGTTAAGCGGCGAGAGGAAGCGCTGGAATTAATGCGCGATGCCGGACGAGACGATCTAGTTGAGGATGAGGTCACCGAGGTCGAGATTTTGAAGGCTTACCTTCCCAAGCAGATGAGTGAGGATGAGATCCGTGACTTGGCTCAAGAGGTTATTGAGGACGTCAATGCAGAATCTATGTCTGACTTGGGGTCTGTGATGGGCGCGATTATGCCGCGCGTGAAAGGGAAGGCCGAAGGCCGTACCGTCAATTGCATCGTCCGCGAGTTACTCGCTTCTTAGCACACGGTTGGTTGTAGAAACTCAATAATAACGGGGGCTCCTTATCTGGAGCTCCCTTCTTCTCTTTAGGGTGGTGACATAGGCGGTTTATGGTTCAGACCAAATTTGACAAGGTCAATCTTCGATGGTCTGTGCGGCAGATACTGTTCTGGCTGTGGCTGACGCTTGTCACAGCTGTCGTGCTGATCTACTCGTCGCCCCAGGAGTATGATGTTGGGGTTGATGACGTCGTGTCTCAGGATATCCGTGCACCTCGAGATATTACCTTTGTCAGCGAGATTCTCAGTGAGCAAGCGAGAGAAGATGCAGCACGCCGCGTAGGGCCCCTCTATACAGCCCCGGACTCTGATATCGCTAGGGAGCAGTATAATCGTGCCCGCGATGTCCTGGCGTATCTACGGGCACTGCGGGCCGATCCACTCGGCTCCGAGAAACAGTTGAGTGCCTGGGTGCGGGCCGTTCCCGAGCTCTCTGATTTGCCGGAGAGCGATGTTGAGACGATTCTTACCATGTCTGATCCCGGATGGAACCGGGTTCAGCTGGAGTTTTTGGGGCTCTTGGATCAGGTGATGCGACAAGAGGAGGTTCGAGAGGAGAACCTTGCATCGATTCGACGCCGAATTCCCGCGATGGTCTCACTCGATATGCCTCAGGAAGAGGCCGTTGTCATTCAAGAGTTGGTCAAGCGCTTTATTCAACCCAACGTTTTCTTCGACGAGGCCGCAACCCAGCGGGAGAAGGAGATTGCGCGAGAGGCCGTGGGGCCGGCATTCCGTTCGCTGCGAAGTGGGCAGGTTATTGTGCGTGAGGGAACGGTTGTCAGCGAGCTTGATATCGAGGCCTTGACCGAGTTGGGACTTACGTCCGGACCTCAGACAAGCCGTGATTTCGAGAATGTGGCTCTCCTGGCGACTATTTCCGTGCTGCTATTAGGGCTTTATCTTTGGCGCCTTGCGCCCGAGACGCTTGATGGCGGGTGGAACGAGCTTCTGTTTACATTGGTGCTCTCTATCTTCTTGGGCTTGAGCTGGTTGCTCCTGCGATCGGGGGAACTGGTTCCGTTCCTTTATCCGATCACGGCGTTGGGGATGCTCTTAACAACGACGGTGGGTTTACGTTCTGCCCTTGGTGGGGTCGTCCTGTTGAGTTTGGTGGCTGGGTGGGTCGGTGCGCGGTCTTTGATGATCGCAACTATGATATTGTTCGGGGGAACCTATGCGGCGCTGATGTTGCCCAAATATGAGCAGACGGGCCCGATCTTTCGCGCTGGTCTGTTAGGCGGGATAGCTCAAGCGATTGTAATCTTTGTGTTCTCTCTTGATGATCTACGGCTCGAACCGTTCTCGCTTCTCATTAAACTCGGCATCAGTGTGGTCGGTGGCGTGATCGGTGGTGGATTGACGGTAGGGGGATTATTCTTACTTACCCCATTCTTCGATTTAACGACGACGTTTCGCTTGATCGAGTTAAGCCGGCCTAACCACCCGCTCTTGCAACGACTTCTTAGGGAGGCGCCCGCGACGTTTAATCACGTGATGATGGTCGCTAGCCTTGCTGAACAGGCCGCAGAACGGATAGGGGCCAACGGGCTGTTGACCAGAGTGGGGGCTTATTACCATGATATCGGAAAGCTTGTACGCCCTTACTTCTTTGCGGAGAATCAGCAAGGCTTGAGCAATCCTCACGAACGGTTGGATGCGTATACCAGCGTGGACGTTCTCGTCGGACACGTCCGTGACGGGCAAAAATTGGCGCGTGAGTATCATCTCCCCGCTGCCGTCCGAGCATTTATCAACGAACATCATGGGACGATGAAAGCTAGCTTCTTCTACAGCAAGGCGGTGGAGGCTGTGGGGGGAGATGCGGATCTCGTGGATGAGTCTCAGTTTCGCTATCCCGGCCCCAGCCCCCAGCGTAAGGAAACGCTGTTGGTGATGTTGGCAGATGGGTGTGAAGCAGCTACGCGCGCGCGCCGCCCTTCGACGCCGGAGGAATTGCGTGAGGGCATCGATATGATCTTCGATCAGCGTATGAAACAGGGACAACTGGATGAGTGTCCTATCACGTTTGCCGAATTGGAAATGGTTAAGGAAACGTATGTGGATCTTCTTCGGGGTGCTTTCCATCCCCGGGTCAAATATCCAGAACCAAAATCCGAACTGCCTGTCGTAGAAACAGCGGATACAGAATTAGAGGAGGTCGATCATCAATACGCGGAAGTCAAGGAGTCAAGCTCATCAGATTGAAGTCAAAGTTGAGCCGCAGGTTGAATCCGAGGAGGTTGATGCCTCAGTGGTCGAGCAGGCTGCCGGCCTTGTTCTCCAGATGCATGAGTTGCAGGGACCGAGTGAGGTTGTGATTGTGATCTCCGATGATAAAGCGCTAGAAGCGCTGAATCGGCGTTTTCGCGGCGTGCCGCGCCCCACTGACGTGCTCTCATTTCAAAATGATACCCGAGGTCCGTTTGCCGGTGGCTCAGCTGATTATCCTGACTATCTCGGGGATGTCGTCATCTCGATAGATCGTGCGCGCGATCAGGCTGTGGATGTGGGAGGGACGCTGGCCCAGGAGTTGCAGCTTTTGACGGTTCATGGGGTTCTGCACTTGCTGGGTTATGATCACGAAACGGACTCGGATAAAGCTACAATGTGGAAGGTGCAGCGTACGGCGCTGCGTGCTCTTGGGGCGGATATTTCATTACCTGAATGAATCCTAAACGCAATACAACGCTATGGGCAAGTTTCGGCTATGCTTTTCGGGGCGTGTTTTACGCGCTGCGCACGCAGCGTAACTTCCGCATACACTTCGCCGCGATTGTGGTTGTGATCACGGCGGGGTTGTGGTTGGATATCACCCTATATGCGTGGGCGCTTCTGACGCTGACAATCGGCGGGGTGTTGGCTCTGGAGATGCTGAATACGGCTCTTGAAGTGTTTGTGGATCTGGTTGAACCGGAATACCATCCTCTTGCCAAGAGAATCAAGGATCTGATGGCAGGGGCAGTTCTGGTCTCGGCTCTGGCGGCTGTTATCGTTGCCTTGCTGATTTTCGGCCCACTGGTTTTTGCCCTCTACGGATTCTCTTGACCTGGACGGACGCAAATCCAGATGGCGTCACGCCCATCGGGTAAGGTCCATCGCGAACCATCTTTCGGATCGTATAATCCAATCCGTATTCGCGGGTTTTCTTGCCGGCCTTCTGGTGTCTTGAGTTCGTGAACCTGCAGCCAGGTATCTCCCTCGCGCAGGCTATACGGATCAACCCCTATGCCGTCATCGATGTCGAGCACGGCCTCGTGGGCCCCCTGAGTGCTGTGGACGAAGACTTTCAGTCTCGGACCGTTGTAGACTCCGGGGGGTGGGGGATTGGGGATCAGTTGCTCCGAAGGTAGGGGGGGGCGGCGTTGGACGTCCCACCAGAGTGTAAGCGTCAGATGGTTTGTCGATTGGTCGCCGTCGACCTCAACGGCACTCAGGCTCAACGTGTTTTCGAAGGGTTGATCGACCAGACTTGTTCCGTCGCAGTCCTCTGTCAAATAGGGGCGTTTGGGTTGGGTGGCGGATGGGGGAATCTGAAATCCCTCCATACCCACCGGCGCCGACAGAGAATCTGCTTGCTCTAAGTAGGATTGAATGATGGGGTGGCGCTGTCCCTCATGTTGTAAATAGAGCCGGGTCGAGGTTCCGGGTGTGAAAATTAAGGATCTTGCCGGGTTCACCCATCGTAGATTTGGCATATCCCGGTCAATGTCTGTCTCAACCGCCACCTTATCCCAGGGACCATAGAGCAGACTCCCGATTACCGCACTCTTGATTGCGTGGTGATCGTCAAGATGTTGAGCGAGCGCCCGATAATCGGCCCGGTATAGAAACTCGACCATGCTATGGTTACTCCATTTGACGAAGTAATCAGGGACGTCGCGACCCCCGACCGCGATCAAACTTACGACCACCACGATCAAGGCCAGGATTCGACTGGATCGTCGGGCAACGACGATGAGTCCTGACACCATCAAATAAACGGCAGGCATAGCAAGAACGGTGTGTCCATAACTCGAGGGCGGCAGGCTGATAAACGCCGGGGATAACCCAGTCACGAGCCACAGGAGCAGGAAACGCGAACGCCGCTGCTTAAATGTGACGAGTTGAAAGATCAATGCGCTGGTAAACAGCGTCGCTCCCAAGGGACCGAAAACCGGACGTTTGCTGATGTTATAGAGCCACTCGGGATCTCCTGTTGCGTGGAACATACTCAACGTTGTCAGAGTCGTCTCAATTAACGGTTTGAAATCTCCCTCGGTTAGTGCATGCAGGGGAGCGGCAACCTCACTCACCCTGGCGTCTGCACCGGGTATTTTTGCTGCCGCGATAAACATTGGGGCGGCGATCAGTACGCCAGCTCCCAGGGCGGACAGAAAACGGGGCCAACGGCGGACGTTGATCCAGAGAATGGGGAGGGTGGCTAGTAGCAGGGCCGGCATCAATCTGCCCGCGTAATAGGTGAGTATTGCGCCGGCGGTACCCACAGCGATCCCTAGGAGTGGGGACGGATGATATCCGTCGTCGGTTAATTCGCGCCAGGACCAGTAAATAGCGATTAACATCCAGGGTAATGCTGCGATGTGACGGATAGCAACCCGGCTATACATGAGACTCCAGAAGCAGAGGGACAGCATTGCTGCGCTCAACAATCCGGCGTCTCGACTGAGGAGTTGCCGTCCCACGGCCCACGTCAGTAGGACGGATAACATCCCGGCGGACGCTGCCAACCATCGGGCTGACGCTTGATTGACGCCGGCGACCGCGAGCAGTGGCGCCCGGATGGTATGGTAGAGGGGTTCATGACCAGACGCCCCGGCGAAATAGAGCTTTGGCCCGGATTCAAGAATTCTTTGTGAGAAAGCGTATATCTCGATGAGGTCGTCATCCCGCCACCCTGGAGGGGCATCCGCTAAAGCGATCCAGCGTAGCATCCAGGCGGTCAACAAGATCGTGAGTAGGATCCATCGCTCACGGGTTTTGACCCTTTGCGCATGGTTGTGCTGATGCATCACGGTTTCTCCTGTGACATCGCTGGGTTAAGGGGTATCAGAATACGGGTAGGAGCCGGTCCGTCGTGATCCAGAGATTCTTCTATGCATACAGGTAGTCGCGTTAGGGTTGCAGGGACGTAAAGCCCGACCGCAACGCTGCAGGCATTACAGGGGGTGGCGTCCGGCAACTGGAGCTGATGACGCTGAACGAACCGGTCGCCGCTTTGCCACTGCCATGAGGGGGCATCGAGTCGATCGGATTGACTGAGGAGTTCCCCGTCAGATGATAGGAGATGACTGAACAACAACAGGCGCTGATCGGGCGGTTGGATAACCTCCCAGGCTGTCAGTAATTCCAGCGAGTTAGCTGGTTGTTCCGTGATCTGGATGGTATATCCTGCGAATGTGAGCGTGTCTCCGAAATTGATAGGGGCTGCAATGAGCTGATGAGGGAGATTGGGTGGAGGATCTCCCTTCCTGGCGTAACCATCCGTGTTTAAGGGGGGCTGGACGTCATCCCAAGCCTTGCCGCTTTCCCATTGATAACCTTTGATCTGGGACGGAATAGCATCCGCTCCGAAATCCAGGGTTGTGATCCGTTGCCGTCTGCCGTCAAGGAGGAAATCAAAGCTCTCCGTTGGCGTCGTCTGCTCCTCGACATATAAGCGTGAAGTAGCCTTAGGTACTATCAAAGCATAGCGGGCGTCGCACCACCGTAAGTCGAGATCCTGGCGTCTCAACGTGACCTCCATTGTGTAGGGGTCGTGGAATTCGCCGGGATATAGGCTGGTGATAACGATCGGAGGCTGGCCCTCAAGCTGTTCCAGATGTCTGCCTAATGCGACTACGTGGTGATGATAGGCCACATGAACGTCGCGTTGCTCCCCCCACGTTACAAAGTATGCGTGAGCAGTACGCACGCCGGTGAAGCCGAATGCGACGATTAGAAGGAGGATTGTGGCGATGTGCCAGTGACAGGTGAGACGTGTCAGAGTCTGAACGCCCAGGCCAATCAAAAGGAAAATCGGCGGCATCGCAGCGATGGCGTGGAGTGTGTTATACTCGATGGGGACGACAAGGGCCGGTGCCAGCCCGACGGCAAGCCAAAGCAGTGTCAGGATAGAGCGGTAGGTTCGGAGCTGTGTGAATGCAGTGCCGATCCCAACGAGAAATAGGCCTGCCAGTAGGGGCTCCAGCGCGGGTCGACCGGGGATATTATAAAGCCATCGTGGGTCCGCGGTCCAGAAGAGCATCGGTGCGTTTGCTTTGATATTATCCATCAGAGGACGCCAGTTCCCCTCCCCAAGCGCCTGAAGCGCCCCTCCCAGCTGGGCAATGCGGGATTCCAACTCGGGATGCGCGCGCAACAGGAGGAAAAGCGGCAGTCCCACGAGTGCGGCTGTAAGTAGGACGATTAGGGTTGGCTGCCACACATCCTCGAGCTTGTTTCGATCCAGGATGAAGAGCGCGCAGAGCAATCCTATGTAGAGGAGAGGGGTTCCTCGGCTGGCCATATACGTGTAAAATCCAGTACCCAGGAGTGCACCTGCGAGCACAGCGGTATATCGACGCCTAGGTGTTACCCATGATCGGTCAAATATCAAGATGGATGCCGTTAGGATGGGGGGGAGCGTCGGCGCGCGGAGTCCGACCCGTCCCATCATCAAAGCCCAAAAGCTCGCGGTGTATCCGGCCAATACGCCGAGTGCCGTTCCGCGCCCCCACCATCGGCGGGCCAGCGCCGTCGTCAATATAACCTGTCCCAGACTCCAGAAGACAGTTGTAATTCGAAGGGTATAGATTCCCTGACCCAGGAAGCGTGTCACCAGCGCAACAGAATAATTGTACAAGGGTTCATGGCCGTAGCCGACTGGGAAATAGAGGCGATGAACCCCTGAAAGAATCGCGTTGCTGTCGTGCCCATTACTGGCTTCGTCGTGGGTTAACCCGGGAGGAACGTGCAGCAGCCCATACGTTCGAAGTCCGAATATCAGTAGCAGGAGCGCGATCACGCTTGCCCACCACACCCAAGTGATCTGTCTGGAATTCACAGCGTGTATGTTACCGTATCTCAAGTAAAATACGAAGGGGTAGGTAACCGCGCATGTTGTGGTCAAGGTTTGCATTTATCAGTTTCAGGGTATACTTATGTGTATTCAGACAAGGTAAAAGATGCCGAGGAGGTTAGCTTATGCCGACTGCAAGAGATATCGCACTCATTTTTCTGAGCTTGGAAGCATTGGTCATTGCGTTTATCCCAATGGTGCTTATTGCTGGATTGGCATATGGCGTTTTCCGTCTGCATCGCTGGATGCGAACCTCGTTGCAGCTTGCGCAGGTATATGTGCAGAAGGCAAGCGATTTCGTTGATGAATGGGCCGCCAAGATCGCTGAGCCGTTTATCGCGATCCATATGACAGCAACTCGGATTGGAGCGATGTTCGAAAAAGTGACTGAAGGTTTAAGGACAAGGAGGTCTTGATGAATTCTCAAACGCGGGCTATTGGTCTAGGTGCGATCCTGGGTCTGGTTATGGGATCGCTGGCGGGTTGGCTGTATTACAATGCTAACGTGAACATGAACGAGGCTGGTGAGGAAACGTTACCCGCTCCAAAACCGGCTGATGGACTGAAGTGGGGGCTGAGCCTTCTCGGGGTCATGCGTCTTATTGCTGATTGATATTTTAGCACGCTAAGACGGGGGCAAGGGTCGGCTTGCCCCCGACTTTACGTGCATACCCTTGAAGTATGTGAGCGGGATCGTGTTGTGATTGGGCCGGGCGCGGAAATCTCAGTCCTGTAACCAGGGATTGGTTTTGAGTTCGTCAGCCAGAATAGTACGTGGCCCGTGACCTGGATATATTTTGGTCTGTTCGGGTAAGGCTTTCAATCGTTTGAGGCTTTGTTTGAGGGCATAAGCGTTCCCTCCGGGCAGGTCTGTGCGCCCGATGCCGCCCGCGAAAAGTGTATCTCCCGTTAATAGCGTGTGTGACTCAGCATGGTAGAGGCATAGGCTTCCTGGTGTGTGCCCAGGTGTGTGAATGACCTGCAAGGTCATAGCTCCAATCCGAATTTCGTCACCGTCTTCAAGAAACTGACTGGGTTCTGGTGAGTGAGCGATGAGATAACCCAATGCCGGTCCGCCTCCTCCCTCTCTGAGTAGGTCACAATCGTCCGGGTGAATGGCCAGTTCGACGCCTGAGCGCACCAAGGCTTGGTTCCCAGCCACGTGATCAAAGTGTCCGTGCGTATTGATGATCATCCGCAGATGCAGGGCGTGTGCCGAAAGTGCCTGTTGAATAGGACGGGCGTCGCGAAAGCCGGGATCAACAATGAGTGCGTCACCACCGGATTCTGTGTACATCAGGTAGACGTTCGATCCCAGCATTCCAATCGGATAGGTTTTGATTATGGGTGAGCACATAAAGGATTCCTTTGTGTTGTAAACTTTCATATGAGTGGCCTGTAGGTCAATAGGTACTTGTGTATTGGGATCATTTTATCATAATCGGATGTTCTTAGCAGTGGAGTATCGGGAGGTGTGAGATGACTGAGTATGAGCAGCGTGTGCGTCGTCTTTTGACCCGGGCAGAGTCTCAGGGTTTGGATGCCTTAGCGCTGATGCCTGGCCCCAATCTTGGATATCTGACCGGCATGCATTACCATCTTAGCGAGCGTCCAGTTCTCCTGATACTATCCGTGGATGATAGTCCTGCGGTGATCTTACCCGAGCTGGAGGCCGGCAAAGCTGAGGCCGAAGGTTTCACGACGTTCGCTTATTCCGATACTGAAGGCTATTTGATGGCTTTTCATGAGGCCTGTGTCTCCCTTCAACTGGCGGAGGCTCGGGTAGGCGTCGAGGCGCTGCGGATGCGGTTCCTTGAATCGAGCACCTTGATCCGTTTCGCTCCGGAAATCGATCTGATTCCCATGGATGACCTCGTTGCCCAGTTGCGTGTGATCAAGTCTGATCGTGAGTTGGGCGCTATGCATCGCGCGATTGAGGTCGCTGAAGACGCCTTTATGCGGTGGGTCGATACCTTGGAGGCCGGCATGACCGAAAAGGTCGCTGCCTCCTTGTTAAAAGCTGAACTTCTTCGCGGCGGGGCGGATGCGATTGCCTTCAATCCCATCGTGGCGGGGGGGCCGAATGGGGGTTTGCCTCACGCGGTACCCGGTGATCGCCAGTTTCAGCGGGGTGATTGGGTCGTTGTCGATTGGGGGGCCAACGTTGGGGGCTACGTGTCAGATCTGACGCGAATGGTTGTGATTGGGGATTCGGGTGGACCCTTACGTCGTATTTGTGATGTTGTGCTGCGGGCTAACCGTGTTGGCTGTGAGGCCGTTCAACCGGGGGTTGAAGCTCAGCAAGTCGATGCTGAGACCCGGGCTGTGATTGTTGATGCCGGCTATGGGCCTCAGTTCGTGCATCGTACCGGACATGGTTTGGGTCTGGAAACTCACGAGCCCCCCTATCTCGTCGCCGGTAACTCGAGAGTTCTGGAGCCCGGCATGACCTTTACCGTGGAGCCGGGAATTTACGTAAAGGGGTTGGGCGGCGTTCGAATTGAGGATGATGTGAGGATGACGGCTCAAGGTGGCGTAGTGATGACAAACCTTTCGCGAGAGCCCTTTGTCGTCCGTTAAAAGTGCTGCATAAGTCTATTTTCCTACTCTCCGGGACTATCAACGTCTATCATGATCGTATTGTGTGTGGAGGTGAAAGATGAACGAAAAACCTGTCTATTTAACTGAGGAAGGGCTGGAAAATCTTGAAGCCAAGCTTGACGAACTGGTCACTGTGAAGCGTCCCGAACTTGCTGCGCGATTGAACAAAGCGATCAAGCAGGGCGATCTTTCTGAGAATGCCGACTATATCACGGCAAAGGAAGCCCAAGGCTTTCTTGAGGGACAGATTCAGGAAATTCAGTACAAAATCAGAAATGCTGTGCTTATTGAGGAAGGCGAAGATGGAGACGGAAGGGTGAGGTTGGGTTCGCACGTTACCGTCTTGGAGATGGGGTATGATGAGAAAGAGACCTATCATTTGGTTGGGCCCACCGAGGCCGATCCCTCCAAGGGTAAGATTTCCCACGAGTCTCCGCTGGGTAAGGCTTTATTAGGACATTCGGTAGGGGATGAGGTGACGATCCATGCGCCCGCTGGGGAGATTGCCTTCAAACTGCTGGAGGTTGTGTAAAGCTTTTTCAGCTTTTCCTTGTGAACGACTGTTAAGAGTTGAAATGTCGTAGAAGGGGCCGATAGTAAGTCGGCCCCTTCATGCTGGGAATTGTGAAGCGCTCTTGGGTGGTTTAGCACTCGCTGTGTCCACAGGCATAACAGCGACGACACCCCTCTGTATTGACTAACGTGGCCTGACCGCATTCCGGGCACAGATCCCCAACCTGAAAGAGCGCTAAATTCGGCTGATTGGTGTGGCGGTCTGCTTGATCCACGTCAAGCGCGAAATTGAGTCCTGGGTTTTCTTTATTATCGGGGTTGAGGTAACTTTCCAATACACTGGCGACCCCATCGGGCAGGCTCAGGACGCGGTTGTGTCCGAAACCGGAGGGACGTCGTCCACCGATACCAGTTAATTGGTCGACGATTTGCGCCAATCGATCCGTGGGCTCTACCGGAGACGGTAGCCGGAGGACGAGCGAGATCAGACGGCCGATGGCTTCTGCGACGGCCGCAGTATCGGAACCGGCCTTCCCCACGTTGAGGAAGATTTCGAACGGCTGCTGGTCTCCGTTTGTGTTGATTGTGACGTAAGCTGTGCCTAAAGGGGTTTGGGCTCGATAGGTCGTGCCCTGAAGTGAGGTGGGGCGGGGGCGTCTAGGCACTGTATGCGGATTCATCATCGATTGCTTGAGTCCCTTCCGATTGTCGGAAGGGACGGCATGCTTATTCTCTTTCCCTTTCTTGATCCGGGTCTCTTCGGTTTCGAGGACTTCTTCCTGACGCGATCCAGCAACGTAGACCGTGAGACCTTTGCAGCCCAGGTGCCAGGCAAGCATAAATGCGTTCGCGATATCCTCCGGTTCTGCGCCTGCCGGGAAGTTTATGGTCTTGCTAATACTTGCATCGGTAAAGAGCTGCAGCGCAGCCTGCATCCGAATATGACCCTCCGCGGGAATGTCTCCCGCGACAACAAAGACTCGGCGAATTTCCTCGGGTATCTCCTCGATTTGCTGGCAGCTCCCCGTCTGCATAACCGCTTCCAGGATCGTCTCTTTGGTCACGTCGTCGATACCTGCCTGGACAAGCGCGGCTTCGAAACGAGGGCTTACATACCGGAGTTCTATTTCGCGGTTGTCATCGCGTACGTGCCGGGTGTAAGCTAATGCAAAAACCGGCTCACAGCCATATCCCTCAATACCCGAAACGGTTGCTATGGTACCCGTCGGAGCGATGGTCGATTGCGTTGAGTTTCGAATGCCGTGGGCTCGTATGCCTTCGAGAATGCGGCTCCAATCCAGGTCGGGACGTCCCCAATCATGGGTCGGCGCTTCGTTAAGCCAGGAGGGCCAGGACTTGGGTTGCCACGTGACATTTTCTGGGTTGTAGATGCTGTCATGAATGGCCGGGAACGGACCTCGCTCTTCAGCAAGTTCGACGCTGGCCATCATCGCATGATAGCGGACGAATTCCATCACTTGCGCTGCCAGTTCCTGACCCAACGTGCTGCCATAGCGAACGCCTACGTGGTACAATAGATCTGCGAGCCCCATAATGCCAAGGCCTATACGGCGAGCTTGGTGAGCAGCCTCCTCCAATTGTGGCACGCCAGGGACATAGGCATTTGCACTCACCACGTCATCTAGGAATCGTGTCGCTACTTTTGTCGTCTCTGCGATTTCGTCCCACTGGATGACAGGATCTCCTCCTTCATCGCAGGAGAGGTGATTGGCCAGGTTGATCGAACCCAGGCAGCAGTTCTCATAGGGCATCAGAAATTGTTCCCCACAGGGATTAGTACTCTCGTAACGCCCCAAATTGGGTAGGGGGTGATCTTTCTGTGCTGTGTCGAGAAACAGCATGCCGGGCTCCCCATTTGTCCAGGCTTGCTTGACGATCTGATCAAAAATATCACGGGCTTTGACCTCTTGGTAGGTCTCAATAGGAACGTCTTGTTCCACAGCTTCTTCGAGAACTCCCCGGAAATTGCGGTATTCCGGACTCTTGACGTCCGGAAAACGAAGCGGCCACATTTTATCCTCTTCGACTGCTCTCATAAACGCGTCAAGCATCCCTACGGAGATATTGAAATTGGTAATGGCATGTTCGGACGTCTTACAGGTGATGAATTCCTCAATATCCGGGTGATCGACCCGAAGCACAGCCATATTGGCTCCCCGTCGCGTACCGCCCTGGGCAATTTCACCAAAGGCTTGATCATACACACGTAGAAATCCTAGGGGGCCAGTAGCTTTTCCCATACTTGAGGCGACCAGGCTGTCTTTGGGTCGTAACCGGGAGAAGCTGAATCCATTTCCACCGCCGGTTTGTTGAATGAGGGCCGCATCCCTCAAGCTCTGGAAGATACCACCTGGTTCACGGCCCATATCGTCCTCAATCGGCAAGACGAAGCAAGCTGCGAGTTGCCCAAGCGGTGTTCCGGCGCCTGTGAACGTGGGGGAGTTGGGCAAAAACTTCATATGGGTCAACATCTGGTAAAAGCGTTGTTCTGCCTCATGGGCATCTCCACCCCAGGTTTCTTCGACGCGCGCAATGTGGTGAGCAACGCGCGTGAACATTTCGGTCAGGGACTCGACGGGTTCTCCGTTCTGGTCTTTGCGCAGGTACCGTCGTTCAAGCACTGTCTGCGCGTTGTCTGAGAGTTGGTCGCGCAGGGCCTCCTCTGATATTCTGGCTTCACCCACAGTGGACATAAAAATCAGATCCTCATTTAGTGAATGCTATTTGCTGTTGCTGTCTGTGTTGCTGTCTGTGTGTTTTGGCGATTGGTTCTTCCGGTTTCCAAAACAAAAAGCCTTCCCTGTACTTGCTGGGCAGGACAGGCTTGGGGCGTTGATAAGATCTAACGGCGCTGCTCGCGCAGACGGTCGATCTCGGCTCGGATGGATTCTAGATCCTTGAGGCCCATATAGACGATTGCGTACCTGATATAGGCAACCTCATCCAAGTCACGGAGTTCTTTGATGACGAGGTCGCCGATCGTCTGACTGGGGATTTCGGTTCGACCGGTCTGGCGTATGGCGTACTGCACCCGATCGACCACTCGATCCAGGGCTTCGGCGGAGATCGGGCGGCGAGCACAGGCAATGCGCAGGCCGGACATCAATTTGTCGGGGTCGAACTCCTCGCGACGACCATCCCGTTTCACCACCAGGGGGGCGGTGAGAATGGCACGTTCTACGGTACTGAACCGTTCCTCACAATCCGAGCATTCACGCCGTCTTCGCACATTTCCTTGCGCATCATGGCGTGTATCAACAACCCTCGTGTTATCAGAACCGCAATGTGGACATTTCATCATCAGCCCTTTTTCGCTAATATCCCCCTATATTTTGTGGATTGCGGATGCCAGGATGCAATCTATGGGGTCTGAAAATTATAACATGGGTCGTGTGAATAAACAAGCTGTGCTTGCTTTTGCAAATTAAAGTGTAAATCGCTGGTATATGTGTGACGCAAAACGTCTTGGGGAAGCTGGCTATTGTGGGCACAAGGCAAGAGTTTTCTACATCATCTGTTGACAAAAGCCCAATGACTGATATACTTGTTTTTGCCTTGTTTGGGTTGTGTATAGGTAATCTGTCAATGAACATCAATAATGTGGGAGGTTATAGCATGGCAGGAAATACCAGTCGTCGGTCGAGTAAACGCCAACCTCGGGTCGTGGTTTTTAGCACCCCCACGTGCCCGCACTGTCGCAATGCAAAGCGGTATCTTCAGAAGAAGGGTATTCGCTTCAAGGATGTGAACGTGGCGCGTGATAAGCGCGCTGCCAAAGATCTAGTTCGCATCAGCGGACAGCAGGGCGTTCCCGTCATTCAAATCAATGGACGAGCCATCGTGGGATTTGATCGGGCTAAGATTGATCGTATGCTGAATCTGAGTTGAGGTGATTTCAACTCGTCCCGAGCCTGATCAAGACTAACGGCGTAATGAGATCATAGATAACGTGGGGCCACAACTGGTGGCCCCACGTATTGATGTGGGGCTTTTTCTCTCTTCTTACGTGACGTTTTGGAGGTATATGGGATGAGTGATCTTCACGACGTTACTGTGATGATCGTGGACGATAAAAGGGCGAACGCGTGGGTCGTGCAAAAAATGCTTGAGAAAATCGGAGTTGGCACGGTCACGGTCTGTGATTCGGGGGAGGAGGCTCGGGCGATGTTGGATGGATTGCCCCGAATTGATCTCGTCCTGCTCGACTTGCGATTGCCGGATGAAGATGGTTACGAAGTCTATCAGTCTCTCAAGACGTATCCTGCGCTTTCTGAGACTCGTTTTGTAGCGGCGACCGCTCAGGTGTTGCCTAGCGAGATGAGACGGACGAAGAATGTCGGGTTTGACGGATTCATCAGCAAGCCCTTCAGAATGTGCAAGCTGCGGGTTCAGATCGAGTCTCTCATTGCCGGAGAGCAAGTCTGGGAGCTTGGATCCGTGATAGAGGACCCTGATTGGGGTTAGTGCTTTGGGATCCGGATCAGGACCTTGACGTTCTGAGATTCGATCTCCTCTTTTGACCTCACAAAAGGATCCATGTAGTGCGTTACCAGGGCTAATCCAATCCCTACGACGCCGGCGATAATGATTCGGAGTCCTGGGCCCAAGAGTTGGCTTCGGATTGAAGGGGCGATTGGGTGTGGCGCGGGCATATCGACGATGCGGGCAATGGTGCTTATGTCTTGCATCTGGGGATAGAACTCAGCTCCGGATTCAATCAGGGTTCGGCCCAGAATGGGGGCGATCACGTCTAGTTCCTCGGGATTGGGCCACGTTATATAGATGATCGTCAAGGACTGGGTATTGTCTGATGCGATCGCGCTATGAAGTTGAGCCCCGGAAACGTCAACCCCTTTCGCTGCTAAGCGCTCACTTACCTTAGCTGCGAATCCCTGGGTCACAGCAATATCGGAGAGCCCATTGGCGATATATTCCGACGATAGCCAGGCATAATAGCGGTCGTAATCTTCTGACAGTGTCTCAGCCGGATGACCTCCAGTTGCCAGCCTCAGGGTTACCTGGTAGGATGTCGCAGGGGGTTGGTACGTCAGGGTCAGATAGAGCGCGACGATAACCACGGGTAATAGGGCCAACCAGAACCATCGGGTTATGGCTTTGATAATCTGCTTGAGGGTGAACATCGCTATCTACCGTCCTTGGATTGTGTCAACGGACTTCCTTCCAGATTATTGCATGGGTTGATTGTACTTGATTTCGCACTTTTTGAAATCCAGTCAATAGAAGGGATTGACGTGGCGCGTTCGCGTTTCACCGGGCCTCTGAATATTGATCATTTTGGATGGCTTGCGCCTTGGTATGAGCGCGTCATTCGACAGTCTGATTTGGATGTGTTGATCCGACTTCTTGGAGCTACACCGGAGCATACGTTGCTGGATGTTGGTGGTGGGACCGGTCGGGTCACTGAACATTTTACGGACCTTGTCGATGCGGCTTGGGTCCTTGACCTTTCATCCGGTATGTTGCGTGAGGCTGCGGGGAAATCCAGATTGCGGCCCTGTTTGGGCAAATCTGAACGGATACCTTTTCGCGATGGCTCGTTCTCGCGTATCCTGGCTGTCGATAGTTTTCATCATTTCCAAGATCATCACCGGGCTGCTGGAGAACTACTGCGCGTTCTTTCACCAGGTGGGCGTTTGATCCTGGAAGAGCCAGATATCCGGCGCTGGCCCGTCAAACTGGTGGCTCTGGGTGAACGTCTCGCTTTGATGGGGAGCCATTTTTACTCTTTGACACAGATGGCAGATTTCTTCTCGGGTCCCAGGCAGAGGGTCTCTCTTCATGAAAATGGTAGCATGAACGTTTGGTTGGTAGTAGATAAGCTTGCGACCTTTTGAGGGCTAGGATGCCTTGGGATCCTCGCTGGATTCTTTGCTTTCCGATTCCGGCTTGGGCTGCGCGGCCTCATAGTCCTCCCGGCTTATGAACGTGCCGCCTTCTATTTGGCGTTCCACGATCTTATACGAGGGATCGAAACGCACCGTCGCTTGCATGAGGTTGAAGCACGAATTATCCATCATCTCTTTGCGCAGAACGTATTCGCCAGTGTCATAGTCTCGCTGCAGATCGTGTCGTTTGTCCGCCCGAACCCGTAGGGTAGCTCCGCATTTTTCACATTTCACATACAGATAGATACCGTCTGGATCACGCGTCTTACCCGTTGGCGAACCTAATAGCGCTTCTTTCAGCTTTTTTCTGGTTCTATCGGATTCTGTGGTTGAGTCTGTTCTAACCATATAAGAATGCCTCGAGACATCTTAGAGCAAGTTAAACGTACTTTTTTCGATGTGATTAACGTGTTGA
>DAOTTS010000073.1:0-23434 GCA_034437735.1 Anaerolineae bacterium | reverse complement strand
GTGGTCTTCCACCACTCCGGCCCAAGATCTAGCTTCCAGCCGCCATCAGCCTGCTGTAACCCAGCGAGGGTGGTCGTGACACCCTCAGGCAACGCCTCGCCGGCGGCAGCTAGTCCTAAAATGGGGAAAGCCTGTTCGTAGGTGTTCGTCGGCACCCCAAAGGCCCGCAGGGTCGCGCTGTAATACGTGTTGGTCAGCAGATCAACGAGATTCACCCCACCGAAGTTGGAGGCATCACCACCGGCAAGCTCAACTGCCAGCGCCAGTTTGCCCGCTTCATCCGGGCCTTGAGCTGCATAACTCTCCGCTTGCGCTTCGAGGTAATCGATGGCAGAGGTGACGCTGCCGCTGGCCACCACGGTGTCCGGATCGAATCCGACCGCGATGTAAGCCAGTACCGCATCGAGGGTCGCGCCTTCCGTACCCCACGAACCATCCATTTGCTGCGCTTCCTGCATCCACGTCAGCGCCAGGCGCGCGCGCTGCTCGCGACCGAAAATGGGTAAGGACGCTTCGGCCAGACCCGGCACTGAATTCGCCGTGCCCAACGTAGCGTTCCAGAAGTTCACAAAAGTATCACTCACGGTGTCACGGGCCACCACGCTCCCGTCGGCCTGCTGGCACGAGGCCAGCGCGTCGTGGGGGTTCGATCCATCGGCCCAGCTTTCGGTCGCGGGGGTGTATCCCAGCGCAGCGAGCGCCTGAATCGCGGCCGCGGTCGAGTCCGGATTGATGGTGTAGTTACCCGAGGAGAAGTCATTGTATCCCCAGCTGCCCTGCTGTTGCTGGGTCTGTAGATAGCCGACGCCCATTGTGACGGTTGGCGCCGTGGGCATCACGTGCCCACTGGCCATCAGCGCCTGGAGCGCCAGGGCTGTGGAGTCCACGTCAGGTCCAAACCCGGAGGTGTCCCATCCGCCCCCGGCGTCCTGAAGTCCGACGAGATACGTCACCGCCATCGCGGGCACCGGTTCCTGCGCCGCCGCCAGGCCGAGGACCGACCAGATCTGGTTCAGTGCGTTCCCCGCCGACGCCGTGGTGCTGTAGGCGCCCGTGGCGGTGTGATAGGTACCGGTCAGTTCGTGGATCAGATCAACGCCGCCGAAGGCGTAGGGCGAAGCGTCCCCCGCCACGGCCGCCACCGCCAGGATCCCCAACCGGCTGGGCAACAGCGTGCCGGTCATATTCCGTGTATACGTCATTGCCTGGGTCTCGAGATAGTCGAGCGCTGTGTGCCCGCCCGACGACGTAAGGTAATCCATTGGATACCGGGCGGAGGCTGCGGCCAGCACCGCTTTGACGGTGGAGAACTCGTCGCCGAAGCTCCCGTCAGCCTCTTGCACACTTTCGAGGTAGGCCATTGCCTTACTGATGGCAACCGTGTGATCGGGGGCCACCGGCGAAATCGACTGAGATGCCGCCGGTTCGGAGAACGTCCGAGATTCGGCCAAAGCCGCGCCGTTGAGAGCGAAAACCAGACCAATCACCAGAAGGCTTGCCACAACTGCACTTAGCGCGATATTTCTGTAGCGATGCATCACTCACTCCTTATCATTATGTTTTTTGCTATGATGAAAACGCTTTCCTCTCCCGCACGTGAGAAAGGGCCAACGGCAAACGAAAAAAGCCCTTCCCCTTACGTCGGCAGGGGAAGGGCTAGCCAGTTATGGAGTCCCTTCATACGCCACCCCCTTTCCGCGAAGGTTTTGCGCACGCATCGTATGGTGATAGAGGCGGGTAATCTGGCTTCAACGGAGAGGGTCCTCCGTTGCTACAGTTGCGGGACAGCGCCGGACTTCAACCGGCTTCCCCCGTATAGCCCCAGGCATCCGAGCCTGCAGGCACCTCTATCCTGATATGGTGGTCATTATAGTCATCCCATGGCGAATGTCAACGTCCCCTTGCAAACTGACGAGAATTCGCGTATACTAGGCATAGATCGATAACATAGAAGATCGTCTGGTTTTCCCCTTCACTCGACAACGTACGGCTAGGGGGTAGAGTGAAACGCGATTCGCAGGCACCGCCCGGATTGGGACTGTATCACCTGCAGCTTGAGCTCCAGCGGATCGACCTTCGGTTACAGCGCGCCGTTGAGCGTTGGAAACGCGCCGGTCAAGACCCGGAGGATGCCTTCCGGGGACTCTATGTCTCAGACGAACAGGCTGAGGCGCTCCTCGCACGCCCGCTGGGCGGGAACTGGGGGGAAGCCGCGCCGCTGCCTGACGAGCTCGATCAGAGCCTCAAACGGCGGGAGCAGCAGTTGGTGCGCAAACTGGAGGCGATCAAGCAGGAGGCCGATCAGCATCGAAGCCTGCTTCCCTTGCACCACCTACAGCAGGCCTTCACGCTCACCCCCTTTGACCTGGAGGCTCTGCTGATCGCCCTCGCACCGTCGCTGGATCTGCGGTACGAGCGCATCTACGGCTATCTTCAGGACGACGTCAGCAAAAAACGCCCGACCGTGAACCTGGTTCTCGACCTCCTGGGGCGAGGGGGCATTGGGCGGCTGACGTGGCTCGCGCGGTTCAAAGCGAAGGCCCCGCTCATCCGGCACCATTTGATCGAATTGCAGCCCCCCGCCCAGACCAACCAGACACCGCTCCTGGCGCACAGCCTCTCGGTGGATGAGGGGCTGCTTTCATTTCTCCTGGGCAACTACCACCCCCATCCTGACTTGATGCCGCACGCCGCCCTGCATCTGCCCACCGTCGAGGACGTGCGACCGCTCCTCGATCCCGACGTTGAAGCGGCCCTGGATCCTCCGCAAGACGCGACCTTCTACATCTTCCACGGCGTCGACCGCACGGGCCAACGTGCGGCAGCGGGCTATATCGCGGCCCGAACCCAGCGCCCTCTCTTGCGCGTCGAGATTGACCAGGATCCCGAACGTTTGATCCGGCTGGCCCTGCGGGACGCCCGGCTGATCGGGGCGGTGGTGATGTTCGAAGGATGGGACACAGGGCAGAACGAGAGCCGTTCCCGCCCCAAGCAGATCCCCGAGGACGTGCTCCGGGCCTTCACGCAGTTTCCGGGCACGCTTATTGTCGCCGGGGCCTCCCTGTGGCTGCCTAAAGGCACGGCCCGGGACCGCCGGGTGGTCGAACAGGCCTTCCCCATCCCGGCGTTCGGGCACCGGCGCTCGCTCTGGCAGCGCTTCCTGAATGCACCCACCACCGTGGAAGCGCAAGACCTGGACGCCCTCGCCGGTCAGTTCATGCTCACCAGCGGGCAGATCCGCGACGCCGTGAGCACCGCAAAGGATCGCGCCGCTCAGGCCGGCCATCCGGTGGGCCGGGAGGATCTCTTCGCGGCGGCGCGCGCCCATTCGAACGTCCGCCTGGCCTCCCTGGCGAACAAGATCGTCCCGCGCTTTCAGTGGGAGGATATTGTACTCCCGGAGGACCCGTTGGCGCTCCTGCGCGAGATCATCAACACCGTGCGGGGCCGCCCCAAGGTGCTGGACACCTGGGGCGTGGGGCAGAAACTGGCCTCCAGCCGGGGGGTTACGGTGCTCTTCTCCGGCCCGCCGGGGACGGGCAAGACTATGGCTGCGGAGATCATCGCGGACGAGCTGGGATTGGATCTCTACAAGATCGATCTGTCAACGGTGGTGAGCAAGTACATCGGAGAGACAGAGAAGAACATCGAGCGGATCTTCCAAGAGGCGGAGCGCAGCAACGCGATCCTCTTCTTCGACGAGGCGGATGCGCTCTTCGGCAAGCGGTCCGAGGTCCGAGACTCGCACGATCGCTACGCCAATATCGAGATCAGTTACCTGCTCCAGCGGATGGAGGCCTACGACGGGGTCACCATCCTCGCCACCAACCTGCGGGGAAACCTGGATGAGGCGTTCACCCGGCGGCTCCAGTTCGCCGTCAACTTCCCCTTCCCCGAAGCCGAGGACCGGCGGCAGATCTGGCAATCTCTCTTCCCGGACGACGTACCCCGCGCCGGAGATCTCGATTTCGATTACCTCGCCGAACACTTCAGATTGGCGGGCGGGAATATCCGTAACATCATTGTCAGCGCAGCCTACCTTGCTGCAGCCGATGGCAACCACGTCACGATGGCCCATCTGCTTCACGGCACCCGTCGAGAGCTGCAAAAGATGGGGCGCCTCGTCCGTGAGGAGGATCTGGAGATCCCGAGTTAGGCATATTGCAAATATTAAGGATATAAGTATAATGTTAATTAATAAGCTAGGCGACAGCACCCATCCTAACGTTGGCGTCCAGGAGGATTATTGATGACATCGATACAGAAAGTTAGAAACAGCCTGCGAGCGCGCAGACGCAGACACCCGGACGAGCAGAGGCGAGAAGAGGAACACAGAGCCCACCGAGACCTCCAGCAGCTGGGCAGGTGGTCGGCCCACAACGTCTCTGCCCTCTTGAACCGTGGGGATCCAGCCACCCAGGTGACGGCGGCGACCCGGCTCCAGCAGACGTCCGGCAACCGGGTCGCGCAGCGGATGCTCGACCCGGAGACGCTCAGCGTCCGCGCGCCCGCGCAACCGGTCGTCAACCGCCAGGCGTCGGAGGAGGAAGAGCAGAGCTTCCTGGGCAATATAGGGGGCGTGATGGACTTCGCCAAGAACGTGATGAGCGTCGGTGAGGACAGCGTGATCAGCGACCTGCCCGGGTTGGGCATTGGGATGGACGCGCTCGGCGAGGTTCTCGGCCGGGGGAGTCGCGGTGAGGGCGCCTCAGAGGCCGTCGGCGGCGGATTGACCAAAGGGCTGACCAGCTATGCACTGGATCAAAGCGAAGACGCCTTCAGCGGGGTCGAGGCCAACAAGGGGCTGAGCGGCGGCTTGGGCCTGTTAGGAAGCGGGCTCAAAGCCATCGGCGGCATCCGGGGCGAACAGCCCAGCGGCGAGTTTGGCTTCACCGACTATGGCGAGTACGCCGACGTCCTCGGCAAGATGGTCAACCCCAAGGAACTGGCGACCCAGGGCGTTCAGGAGGGCATGATGAACTGGTACAACCTGGCCCAGGGCGGCGCCGACTACTTCGCCACCGGACAGACCGACGCGCTGGAGCAGATGGGCGAGGAGCAACTCAAAGGGAGCGTCGGCCCGATCACCCAGGGCTACTCGATGATCGCCAACCTCATCGGCAGCAGCGCCATCGGCGATTACAGCGAGATGTACCGCATCTCCGATATGGCGGAGCAGGGCGAGCTCGGATCGCTGCCCAAGCTGGGCAGTTGGTTGGGCGATGAGTGGTACGACATCATCAACCGACCGGGCGGCTTCGGCGCCAGTATGGGCGAGATCGGCGATTTCCTATGGGAGGGCACCGGCGAAGGGGGCATCAAAGGGGCCGCAACCGGCGCCGTGGACTGGGTTTCGGACCTTTTCTAGGTAGTTCCAGGATTTAGACCACCCCGAACCGGGTGCTTTTTCCTTGGAAAATCCCGGTTATTGGGATGATTTGTTTTCTGGAACGGCCTAATCCAAAGAAAGCGGGACTATGCTAGCCGACCTGGATGAGACGATACGCAGACTGTTGGTCGATGAGCTCCCGATCAAGAACGGCAAGATCGACATCAGCTTCGACCAGCCGAAGCGGGAGTGGAGCTCGCGCATCGCGAAGCCCACGATCAACCTGTTCCTGTATGACGTCCGTGAGAACAACGTGCTGCGCCAACACCAGTGGGAGCGTCTCAACAACGGCTTGCAAGCGAAGGCCGGCGGTCAAACCGCCCTGGACCAGGTCAAGCAGAAGCGCACTCCGATGCGGGTGGACTGCTCGTACATGCTCACCACGTGGGCAGCCGATCCGCAGGATGAACACCGCCTGCTGACCCGGTCGATGCTCGCGCTCTTCCGGTACCCCATCCTGCCCGATCACCGGCTCGTCGGATCGCTGAAAGAGCCGACCTTCGATATCCAGACGCGTCTCGCCAGCCACGACAAACTGACCAACCCCACGGACGTCTGGAACGTGCTGGATAACGAGATGCATCCGGGCGTCTCCTACGTCATCACCCTGGCGCTCGATCCGTGGTCGGAGATCACCGGCCCGGCCGTGCGCACGTTCACGCTCATCCCGGGGCAGAGGGAGACGTTCGGCGGCGTCCAACGGTACGCCAGAGAATTGGTACCGGGGACGGATCAGACTTTGATGGTGACCTTTGGTGGCGCCGTCCGAGACGAGGAGACCGGGGATCCGCAGCCGGGTCTCCAGGTCGCCATTAAGGGAACGGGATACATCACGACCACCGATGCGGAGGGGCGCTACGTGCTCGGGAGCCTGGCGCCCGGGGAGTACACCCTCGTGGTATGGCCCGAGGAGGGGAAGCCCGTGGAGAAAGCAGTCACGATACCGGCCGAGGATGGAGACGCGGATAGCCTTCATCCGTATGATATGGAGGTCTGAAATAGAGAAAAATCGATCAGCAGCGCGTCGGGATATCCAACCGTCAAGACCCGGTCGTAGACCGGTCATCAAACAGAAAGGAGCATGAGCGATGCCTGATTACAAATCTCCAGGTGTCTATGTTGAGGAGGTCGATCGCGGGACCAAGCCCATTGAGGCAGCAGGCACGTCGATGACGGCCTTTGTCGGCATCACGGCGGAAGCCAGCATCAAACAGATCGATCCGGAGACGGGTGAGCGGGTCCCGGTTGAATCCGTGCTCAACCAGGCCACCCTCGTGACCAGTTGGACGCAGTTCACCAATATCTTCGGCGGATTCGTGGCGGGCGCGTATCTGCCCGATGCAGTCTACGGCTACTTTGCCAACGGCGGCGGCCCGTGCTACGTCGTCAGCCTCCGAGCCCTGGCAGAGGGCGGTGAGGAGATGGAAGCCGCTTCCGTCACCATTCCCAGCACGGGCAGTGCGGAATGTTTCACCGTGACCGCCAAAACCCCTGGGCCCTCCGATCTCTCCGTCACGATCCGGCCGGGCGAGGAGGACACCTTCTCGGTCACCGTGGGCGGCGAGACCAAATCAGGGCTGTCGATGAAAAAGGGTGACAATTACATCGGCGAAGCCAAATTCGCCACTGTCGAGATCTCTGACGTGGGGTCGGCGTCGACCACACCGGCCGGGGGCACCTACGCCCTGGAGGGCGGCGGCATTCCGCCCCTGACGGCCGGGGACTTCGTCGGCGACGTCGCCGACCGCACCGGCATCGCCGGGCTGGAGGCCATCGACGAGATCCGTCTTTTGGTCTGCCCGGATCTGATGACCGGGTATGACGGCTCCAGCGAAGCGAAGGAGCGGGTCAAGATGATCCAGGAGGCGATGATCAGCCACTGCGAGAACCTCAAATATCGCTTTGCCATCCTGGACGCGCCGCCGGGCCTGAATGCCCAGGAGGCGCAGGAGTGGCGCAACTTCATCAACTTTGATACCTCCTACGCGGCCCTCTACTACCCGTGGATCAAGGTCGCGGACCTGTCCGGCGGCGGCAGCACCAGCAAGATGATCCCGCCCAGCGGCCACATGGCCGGCATCTACAATCGCACAGACGCCGAACGCGGGGTCCACAAGGCACCCGCCAACGAGGTCGTGCGGGGCGCCATCGACCTGGAGCTGCGGATCAGCAAATCGGAGCAGGATACCCTGAACCCCATCGGCGTCAACTGCATTCGCACCTTCCCCGGGCGCGGTATCCGGGTGTGGGGCGGTCGCACGTTGAGCAGCGACGGCTCGTGGCGGTACATCAACGTCCGCCGGCTCTTTATCATGGCCGAGGCCTCGCTGGACACGGGCCTGCAGTGGGTGGTCTTCGAGCCCAACGACCGGATGCTCTGGGCGCGCGTGCGGCGGGACGTATCCTCCTTCCTGCGCACCGTGTGGCTCGGCGGCGCGCTCTTTGGCAGCACGCCGGATGAGGCGTTCTACGTCAAGTGTGACGACGAGCTCAATCCACCCGAGATCCGGGATCTGGGCCAACTGATCATTGAGGTCGGGATGGCACCGGTGAAACCAGCCGAGTTCGTGATCTTCCGCATCAGCCAGTGGGCGGGTGCCAACGCCGAAGGCTGAGGATAAAGTCCATTGGCAGGATTGATTTCTATCACATCGCTGAAAGGAGCGTAAGATGGCAGAGTATGAAGATCCCCTTGTAGGGTTTCATTTTGCCGTTGAGATCCAGGGTGTCGTCACAGGCTATTTCACCGAGTGCTCGGGCTTGGGTTCCGAACACGAGGTCATCGAGCACAACGTCGTCAACGAAAAGGGACAGGAGATCGTGATCAAGATCCCCGGCAGGCTGAAGTGGGACAACATCACGCTCAAGCGGGGCATCACCAGCAACATGGATATCTGGGATTGGCGGAAGATGGTCGAAGACGGTCAGATCGAGGACGCACGCCACGACGGGTCCGTCACGATGTTCGACCCGCAGCTCAACCCGGTCGCCCGGTGGGAGTTCAAGCGGGGTTGGCCGCTCAAAGTGACCGGCCCGCAGCCCAAATCAGACAGCAACGAGATCGGCATCGAAGAGCTGACCATCGCCCACGAGTACATCACCCGGGTGGAGGTATAAACGACCGTGGATTTTGGGGTGAAACGCCCCGCCTCTACGAGGGGCGCTTCACCCCAAGGTTTGAACATCCCGGCGCCGTCTCCGTAAAGCGCGGCGCCCGAACAGACGAGGTGGTGCGTGCATACCGACTACGAGTTTACACTTCCGCAGGGATACGTGGATCAGGCGGGCGAGTTCCACCGGCAGGGCGTGATGCGGCTGGCGACGACTAAGGATGAGGTCGAGGCGGTCACGCACCCGCAGGTGCAGGCCAACGAGGCCTATCTGCCGGTCGTCCTGCTCAGCCGCGTGGTCACCCGGCTGGGGCCGCTCACCGAGATCACGCCCCAGGTCATCGAGTCCCTCTTCGCGGCCGACATGGCGTATCTGGAGGATCTCTATCTCCGGCTCAACAGCTATGAGGAGGTCGTCGTCAAGGCCGTATGCCCGCACTGCAGCCGCGAGCTCAATCTGAGGGTCGCCCCTCTGCTTAACGAGTAGCCCTATCCAAAGGAGAAGACGATGCCCAGAGACACAAAACCCAAACTATCGGGTAAGACGCAAGCCCTGACCGATGATTTGGTCAGAAAGGTTGCGGACAAGATCTATACGAAACTGATGGACGATCTGGAGATCGAGCGAGAACGCCAGCGGCCGTCCTCCATTCACACCCTGAGTACCAGCGGGGGCTGGTAGTGACCGGAGACGAGAAGATCCGGGCGACGGCCCACGGGACCTTCCGGTTCCTGGTCGCCATTGACGGCGAGGAGCAGGCGGCCTTTACGGCCTGCACGCTGCCGACCATCGCCTGGGACGTCGAGGAGGTCAAGGAGGGCGGGTTCAACACCTCGGTCCACCAACTCCCGGCCCAGCGCAAATCTGCGACCGTGCAGTTGAAGAACGGTGTGGGGAAGAGCGCGATCCTGGACTGGTATCTGGAGTCGATGGACAACGTGCCGCCTCGGCGCAACGTGACCATCACGCTTCTCAACCTCGCCCGCGAACCGGTGATGGTGTGGCGCATCAACGACGCATTTCCCGTCCAGTGGAGCGGCCCCCAACTGAAATCGGACGAAAACACGATCGCCATTCAGACCCTGGAACTGGCCTGTGGTGAGGTCACCGCAGCGTACGAGTGACACACGGATGATAGGATGACACTTTTCAACCTTGGTTCGGACAATCCCCTCATACGGAGGGTTCGCCGCCACCGGTCGGTGTCGACGCTCTTCCGTCGCGCGTCCCAGCCGGCGGTGCCGCGTTCGAGCCCGCCGGGTCCGGCCCTGCCCGGCCCAGCGCCGGAGACGCCCGCAGCGGTCGTCCAGGCCGAGATGCCCTCGGTCCGCGGGCTGGAGAGGCCCGGTGACGTGCAGCCCGAAACGCCCGGCGTCCGCCGCCCCGCACCCGAGAACGCCGGCCCCGTGAGGGACGTACCCGGATCCCAACCGTCCCTCGACGCCATACCCACGGCGCCGCCACCCGCAAGGAGTTCGCGTCCCGAGGATGCCCAGGTAGCACCGGAGGCGCCACCCGCCCCGACGCCTTCGCGTCGACCGGAGGGCCAGCAGGTGCGCACCCCTGAGGCACCGCCCCGGGATGCGTTTGCCGCGGACGAGCCGGCAGCGCCAGAACCTATGGCGACCCCGGAGCCCCTGGACACGACACCGGCACCCACCGAGGACGAGGAAGCGTCAGAGATCACGGAGACCGTCTGGCAGCGGCTCAAGACCATCTTCCAGCGCCACCAGGAATCGGCGGGGAACACCGAGGGGCAGAGCCCAGCAGCCGGCGAGGCGCCGACCGAACCGCAACCGACACGGGAAGCCGCAGAACCACAAGCTGCAGCACCGCAGGGCACCGCGGCCGAACCCGCAACCCCTTCGGAACCAGCGACCGTTCAGCGGCAGGCGATTGAGGCAGAGGTCGAAACCGAGGAAGCACCCGAAGACGAGGGGCTCGAAGGCGAAACACATGAAAGCGACATCATCGACGCGGGCATCGCAAGCGAGCCACGTGGCCAAAGGGCGTCCGAGCCCGAGCTCGAAGCGGCACCCGACGCGACACCGCCCTCATCCCTGCCACCTGCGGACGACGGCCCACCGGCAGCCGAAGATCAACCGCAGCCAGAGGCATCGGGTCCCGAGGACGCGAGCCGGCAGACCGTCCTCCCGGAACCGCCGCCGGAGGCCGTCCGGAGCGAACCTACGGTCCAGCAGTCGCGGGCCGAAGCGCCGGCAGTGGGCGAAGATTCCGGCCCCGTGGCGAGCGCGCCTCAACAGGTAGCGGAGCCGCCGGCGCCGGCGGTGGCACGTCGTGCTGCCCCTCAGGCGCCAGCGCCGGTCGCTTCCCCGGATGCACCCGAGCCGGCAGCCGCGCGACCGCCGCTCCAGGAGGTCTGGGACGTCCAGACGACGGCACAACCACCGACGCCAGCGCCCAAACCGCGCCGCGCCCCTGATCAGGAGCCGCCGCCAGCGGTCGACGCAACCCCGCAGGTTCAGCAGATGATGCGTCAGGCGGCCTCGGGCCGCCCAACCCGTTCCTCGATCGAGGTGATCCAACCCCGGCGCCCCCGACCGGCAACGCCGCCGCCTGAGGAGCCGCAGCCCTCAGAGGAAACGGCGCAGCGCCCAGGCGAGACGGGAACCCGCCCCACCCTACCGGCGGAGATTACGGGAGCGGAAACCAGGGAGACGCCGGTCGTGCAGACACCGGAGACCGGGGAGACAGACAGTATGCACGAGGCTCAGACACAGGAGACGCCGAGTCCTCCGTCCCCATCGGACACGGATGCGCCGACGATGGTAGAGACGGAAATCGGTCGGCTGCCCGGCGATCTCTGGGAACTCATCGGGGAGCCGGTGCCTACTAACGAGGCACCATCACCGACCGAGTCCCCAGTCGAACCGCCGCCGGACGCCCGGTCGGAGGGCGCACTGCCAACGCTTGCCGCCCCTGCCATCGAATCCAAGGCCCCCACCCCGGTCGCGCCGTCTCCATCGAGACCAGCGAGCATCCCGACGACCGTTCAACGGGCCGCGGCCCGCACGGACGTCGCGACGGAGACGGAATCCCAGAGCCCCGAGACGGAAGCGGGGCCCGACGGAGGTATGGACGTCGATGAGTTGGCCCGCCGGGTTTACGGTGAAGTACGGCGCCGGCTTGCGGTCGAGCTGGAACGTATGCGGTCGTACTTCTAGATCGCACGCGATTGACTGCCAAGCCGCACGCCCTGATACGTTCAACGCGAGTTCGCTAGCATGGGAGAGGGACGATGCCGAACACGAGGAGCAGCTTACAGGCCGCGAGAATCTTCGAAGTGGATGACGCCGGGGAGGAGAAAGGCGGTGGCACCCAGGTCGCCTGTATGTTCAATCCCTACGAGTATACGGTCTCCAAGACGAACACCTACCGCGAGGAGAACCAGAACCGCTCCGACGTCCCCAGCTTCGAGTTCCAGAAGGCCGGGCCGCAGACTTTGAAGCTGAGCCTGCTCTTCGACACCTACGAAGCCGGGGAGGACGTCAGCCTGGAGACCAACAAGCTCTGGAAGCTGATGGAGTCCAAGACCCGCCGGGAGGGCAACCGGGACCGCAAGGTCCCCCCGCCGGAGGTCGCGTTCGAGTGGGGCGTCTTCCGGTTCGTGGCCGTCATCACCAATATGACCCAAAAGTTCACCCTCTTCCTCGCGGACGGCACGCCCGTCCGAGCGCAGGTGGAGGTGACGTTCACCCAGCACAAGGATCTCAACGACTACCCGGCTCAGAACCCCACGTCGGGCGGCGGGGACGTCGAGCGGACCTGGCGCGTCATCGCCGGGGACCGGCTCGATCTCATCGCCCACGAGGTGTACGGGGACGCGACCCGCTGGCGGACCATCGCCGATTACAACGACGTCAAGGATCCGCTCAACCTGCGGGTCGGCCGGCAGTTGATCATCCCGGCAGAGTAAAGGAACCTGAATGCCCGAGGCCTACGAGCTTGCCAGCCAGCTATCGATCACGATCGACGGGAACGACGTCCAGCCCGACGTGATGGGCCACGTCCTCTCCGTCGAGGTCGATCAGCACGCCCACGTGCCCGATATGTTCACCCTGCGCATCCAGGACCCCAACTTCGGGGACACCGGATCCATCATCGACGAGGGTCCCTTCGACCTCACCAAGGAGATCGAGATCACGGCCGAGACCGGCGAGGGCGAGCGCGTCTCCTTGATGCAGGGCGAGATCACCGCCCTGGAGCCCGAGTTCCAGGAGGGCATGATCGCCCGGCTCGTCGTGCGGGGCTACGACAAGTCCCACCGGCTCTACCGCGAGGTCAAGAGCACGGCCCACCTCAACAAAAAGGACAGCGACCTGGCCTCCGAGATCGCCCAGGCGGCGGGACTGCAGGCCGACGTGGAGACGACCCAGGCGGTCTACGAGCACATCTTCCAGCACAACCAGAGCGACCTGGCCTTTCTCCACCAACGGGCGCGGCGGATCGGCTACGAATGCTTCGTGGCCGACGGGAAACTCGTCTTCCGCAGCCCGCCCACGGGGAGCGGGGAGCTCACGCTCCGCTGGGGACAGGACCTGCTCACCTTCCGCCCCCGGATGACGCTGGCGGAGCAGGTAGACGAGGTGGTCGTGCGGGGATGGGACGTGAACAAGAAGGAGGCCATCGTCGGCCGGGCCCAGCAGGGGCAGCTCTACCCGCAGATCCAGGAGTCTAAGGACGGCGCGACGTGGGCCCAGGCGTTCGGCACCGGCAAGCAGATCCTGGTCCGTCAGCCGGTCGGCTCCCAGTCGGAGGCGGACACGTTGGCTGCCGCGCGGCTGGACGAGATCAGTGGCGCGTTCGTCCAGGCCGAGGGCGAGGCCCTGCGCCGGCCCGACATCCGCGCCGGGCGGATGGTCACCCTGGAGGCGCTGGGCGACCGGTTCAGCGGTACCTACCTGATTACCGGCGCCCGCCACACCTACTCGGCCGAGGGGCTGAAGACGCAGTTCAGCGTGCGGGGCACCCGCACCGGCCTGCTGGCGGGGCACCTGGGATTGACCAAGGACGAGGACCGGTGGAGCGGCGTCGTACCGGCGGTGGTCACCAACACCGACGATCCCCAGAACTGGGGACGGGTCAAAGTGGCATATCCCTGGCTCACAGAGAATGCGGAGAGCCACTGGGCGCGGGTGATGGGCGCCGGCGCCGGGCCGGAGGCGGGCCTCTACGTGATGCCCGAGGTAGGCGATGAGGTGCTGGTGGCCTTCGCGATGGGCAGCTTCGAGCACCCGTACGTCCTGGGCGGGGTGTGGAACGGGCAGCACGATATCCCCCCCGAGCCGTCCGGCGCCGGCAGCGGGGAGAAGCCGCTGGTCCGCACCTGGCGGTCCCGCACCGGGCACGCCATCACCGTCTACGACAACGCGGATAACAAGATTGAGATCGTGACGAGCGGCGGTCAGAAGCTTGTGCTCGACGACGCCAACGGCAAGATCGAGATCACGTCGAGCGGGGGCATGACCCTGGCGATCGACGATCAGGACGGCCAGATCACCCTGCAAGGAACCAATATTGAGATCGTATCCGACGCCAACCTCAAGGTCGAAGCGTCCGCGAACATCGACATTGAGGCCGGCGCGCAGCTCACGCTCAAGGGTGCGATCATCAATCTCAATCCCTAAGGGTCTGTAAAAGCACAAGTTCCCGCAACCACGCCCCCGAGGACGGGGGCTGGAAGCATGAGATGTACCCTATCGGGCATCTAAGACCCCCGAGGAGTGCGAAGCCTGCCCGGAGGGTACGGGGGGCTGGAAGCATGATAGTCGGGACGGTATATTCTTACGAAAGGGACGTAACACGAGACAAGGAAAGGACAACGACGACCTATGGCCCAACCGGCCGCAAAACAGGGAGATCAGATTACGGCGGTGGATACGCACATCGTGATGGTGCCCTCACCCGGGGGACCGGTGCCTACGCCGCTGCCGCATCCGTTTGCCGGGGTCATCGACGGCAACACCAGCCCGAACGTCCTGATCAACGGAAGCCCGGCAGCGACGGTGGGGAGCACCGCCACGAACACGCCCCCGCACATCCCGACGCCGCCCGGCACGACGTTTCAGGTGCCGCCGACTAACCGGGGCACCATTATGCGGGGAAGTGGGACGGTGTTCATCAATGGGAAGCCCGCCGCGCGGGCCGGGGATATGTCCCAGACCTGCGCCGAACCCGTCCCGAACACGGCCGCGCAGGTGGTGGCGGCCGGGACCGTGATGATCGGAGGCTAGACGATGGCGAAGAAAGACCGGACCCTGGTAGGACGCGGATGGGCGTTCCCGCCCCGGATGGGACCGCAGGGCGGGGTGCTCCTCGCGTCCGAGCACGACGAGATCGATCAAGCCATCCACATCATCCTCTCCACCTCGCCCGGGGAGCGGGTGATGCGCCCGACCTTCGGATGCCGGCTGCACGACCTGATCTTCGCGCCCAATAACAGCCATACCGCGGCCCAGGCGCGCCGCTACGTCGAGGAGGCCCTGGGCATGTGGGAGCCTCGGATCAACGTGAGGCGCATCGACGTCCACCCGGATGAGGACGCCGACCACTGCCTGGTGATCGAGGTGGCGTACGAGATCAAAGCGACGCACGACCAGCGCAGTCTGGTCTATCCCTTTTACCTGATCCCCGAGGAATAATTCGGGACGAGCGAGGAGGCACCATGGCATTATCCAAGCCGAAACTGGACGACCGGCGGTTCCAAGATATCGTCGACGAGGCCAAGAAGCGCATTCCGCACTACTGCCCGGAATGGACCGACCACAACGTCAGCGACCCGGGCGTGACGCTGATCGAGCTCTTCGCCTGGATGACCGACATCCTGCTCTACCGCCTCAATCAGGTGCCGGATCTCCACTACGTCAAGTTTATGGAGATGCTCGGGGTCACCCTCCGCGAGCCGGTCCCCGCCCAGGTGCCGGTGACCTTCTGGCTCTCCCAGCCCCAGGAGACCGCCGTGATCATTCCGGGGGGCACCGAGGTCGCGAGCACCCAGACCGAGACCCAGTCGTCGATCATCTTCACCACCGATAAGGACCTGGAGGTCCAGACCCCCGACCTGCAGACCGTCAACACCCGCACACTCTCCAATGAAGGCGGGCATCAGGTCTACAGGGAGCAGAACCTGCGCCGGCTGGAGGCCGGCTTCGGCGGGTTCGACGTCTTTTCGCAGGTCCCCCAGATCGACGATGCCCTCTACTTCGGATTCGGCAACGACCTCAGCCACCACATCCTGGGCTTCGAGATGGACTTCGATCCGGCGGGCGGCGCCGGCGTGGATCCGACCCTCCCGCCGTACGTCTGGGAGGCGTCGACCGGCGAAGCCGAACGCCGCTGGCGCCCGTGTGACGTCGAACTCGACACGACCCAGGGTATGAACACCGCCGGGCGGGTGCGTATCCACCTTCCGGCGATGGGCCGGTACAATTTCGAACGGGGGAACCACTATTGGGTCCGCGCTCGCGTCAAGGAGATCAGCCGCCGCGAGCGGCGGGACGGCATGCAGCCCTACGAGAAGACGCCGGTGCTCCGGAAGGTCACCGTCGCCACGTGGGGCGGCACCGTGCCCGCCACGCACGCCCAGGTCGTCCGCAACGAGTTCCTGGGGCAGAGCGACGGGTCGCCGGGCCAGACCTTTCAACTCCAGTCCTCGCCGGTGCTCACGCGCGAGGCGGAGAAGGGGGAGACCTTCGTCGTCGAGGTCGAGGGCCGCGCGCCCGAGGCGTGGGAGGAGGTCCCCGACTTCTCGCGCTCCAGCGCGGACGCCGGGCACTACACTCTCGACAGCGTCAGCGGGGAGATCCAATTGGGGCCGGCGGTCCGCCAGCCCGACGGCACCATCAAGCTCTACGGCGCGATCCCACCCCGCCACGCCAACCTGATCTTCCGGCGCTACCGCTTCGGCGGCGGGCAGGAGGGGAACGTCCAGACCGGCGTCCTGAACACCCTCAAGACTGGGATTCCCTACATCGGCCGGGTTAGCAACCGCGAACCGGCCTGGGGCGGGCTGGACGCGGAGACCCTCGAATCGGCGATGATGCGGGTCCCGGCCCTGCTGCGGTCGCGGGATCGGGCCGTCACCGAGTCCGACTTCGAATACCTCGCCCTGCAAGCGCTGCCGGCGGCGATCGGGCGGGTCAAGTGCTTGCAGCCCCAACCGTCCCAGGCCGGTCGGGTGGCGCCGGGCCAGGTCTACGTGCTGGTCATCCCGCGCGTCGCGCAGCCGGAGGGCTATCTGGACCCCGAGGCGCTGGACCTGAACCACGAGCACGTGGAAGCGCTGAGCGCCTACCTCGACGAGCGCCGCATGCTGACGACCCGGCTCGACATCCGGTCGCCGGCATACTACTGGGTCGCCTGTAACGTCCACCTGCGAGCGACGCCCGGCGCCGACCAGGACGCGGTGGAAGCGGAGGTAATGGCGCGCCTGCACCGCTTCCTCAATCCCCTCGTGGGCGGCGCGTCCGGGGAGGGGTGGGCCTTCGGGCGGGACCTCTTTGTATCGGACGTCTACCAGTGCTTGCAGGGCATCCGCAACGTTCAGTTTATCCGCAGCGTCGAGATGTACGCGGCCCAACCCGGCGGCGCGCCCCGGGGCGATCCCGTGGAGTCCCTGGAGGTCATCGCCCACGGGGTGATCGCGTCGGGGTCGCACACGGTGACGTTCGTCTAGGGCTGAGAAGCTGGAGAAGCGAGCAGGCACACAGAGGACAAAAGGGCAGGTGGGAGCGTGGCCGACAGTTTTGAATTTCTAGTAAGCATCACCGATCCGCAGGGAGATGAGACCCGTCATCCCCTCGGGGGGAGGACGACCCTGGGCCGGCAGCCGGGCAACGACATCGAGCTCCCGGACCAGCGGGTCTCCCGCCAGCACGCCAGCATTGAGTGCAGCGACGACGGGTGCACGCTGACCGACCTGGACAGCTCGAACGGGACCTACCTGGACGCGGAGAAGCTCCCGCCTCGGGCGCCCATCCCGCTCAAGCCCGGCGCCGAGGTCAGCATCGGGCCGTTCAGCCTCCGGTTGATCGCGATCCCGGTCGAGGCCGAGGCACCGGTCGCGCGGGAGGCGCCCCAGCCGGCCCCGCAGGAACCGATCGTGCCGGAGGAAGAACCGGCAGATGCGCCGGCACCGGCGGAGGCGCCCGCACGCGCAGCATCCAGCGGGGAGGCCGAACCGCCCCCCACGCCCCCCACGCCGGCGGACGCGCCGATCCCGGACCTGCCGCCGGGTCTCGCAATGCGCAGCCGGCAGTTACTGCAATATCTGCCGGGCATCTACCACACCGATTTCATGGCCCGGTTCCTGGGCCTCTTCGAAGCCATCCTGATGCCCATCGAGTGGGAGGTCACCCACTTCGACATGTTCCTCTCGCCGGGAACGGCGCCAGACGACTTCCTGCCCTGGCTGGCGAACTGGTTCGACCTGGCCTTTGACGACAGTTGGACCGACGCCCAGCGCCGGACGCTGCTGGCGGAGGCCCACCGCATCTACGCGCGGCGCGGCACCCGCTGGGCGCTGAGCCGGGTGCTGGAGATCTACACGGGCCACGCACCGACGGTCGTGGACACGGGGAGCGAATTGGAGCCGTTCACGTTCCGCGTGATCCTCCCCCGGGCCGCGCGGGGGCGCCGGTCGCTGATCGAGCGGCTGATCAACGCCCACAAACCGGCGCACACGACGTATACGCTGGAGTTTTCGGGGTAGGGCTGTGGGTAGGCCACGGATTGTAACGCCCGCGAGGAGCGCCCGCACCCCAGCAGGCGGGGTTCGATCTCCGGGGAGGCGGCCCTTATGCCAAAACAAGGGACTTTTATGGAGTTATTCAGTGCGTGAAAGGAACCCACTATGGAACGTCTTGTAGGCAAGACGCTGAACCGCTATAAGATCAACACCCTCCTGGGCGAGGGCGGCATGGGCGCCGTCTTCAAAGCGACGGACGTCACGCTCCAGCGCGACGTGGCCGTGAAGATTATGCACCCCCACACGGCCAAACAGCCGAACTTCCGGGAGCGCTTCCTGCAGGAGGCGAGGACCGCCGCGCGCCTCGACCACCCCGGCATCGTCCAGGTCTACGACTTCGGGCAGGAGGGCTCGCTCCTCTATATTGTGATGGAGTTCATCCCCGGCGCCAATCTGCGCGACATGCTCCAGGGTCTCAAGGAGCAGGACAAATGGATACCCCTGGACGAGGCCGTCCACGTCATCCGTGCCGTCGGCCGGGCCATGCACTACGCCCACGAGCACGGCGTGCTGCACCGCGACCTCAAGCCCAGCAACGTGATGATCGAGCCGGAGGCGACGGCGGACCTCCCCTACCGCCCGGTGCTGACCGACCTCGGCCTGGCGAAATTGATGGAGGGGCGGGGCATCACCCAGGCCGGCACCTCCATGGGTACCCCCACCTATATGTCGCCGGAGCAGGCGCTGGGTGAGGAGACCGACGCACGCAGCGACGTCTACGCGCTCGGGGTGATGCTCTACGAGCTCGCCATCGGGAAGCCCCCGTTCCCCGTGCGCACCCTCACCGAGGCGATCCGCTACCACACCAAAGAGACGCCCCCACCGCCCCGGTCGGTCAACCCGGACCTGCCGGCCCACATCGAACAGGTGATCCTGAAGGCCCTGGAAAAGGACCCCGCCCAGCGGTGGGCGGACGCCGGCGCGTTCGCCGAGGCCCTGGAGGGCGGCATGGGCGCCGTCCAACGGGCCGCCGTCCAGCCGACGGCGGTGGAACGGAGCGTCAGCCTGATGACCCAGTACCAGCAGAGCCTAAGCCGACCGCGCGGGCCCTCCATCCTGGACGAGTTCAAGACCCCACCCGGCAACCAGGAGGTGATCCAGTGCCGGCTGCCGGGCGGTCAGACCCGAAACGTGCCCGTCACCGGCAAGACGATGACCATCGGGCGGACGGACGAGAACGACATCGTCCTGGACACCGCCAACGTCTCCCGCGAGCACGCCCGCCTGGAGTTCGAGGAGGGACGCTGCTGGGTCGTCGACCTCGACAGCACCAACGGCACCTTTATCGGGGGCGCCAAACTGCTGCCGGGCGTGCCCGAGCCCTGGGAGCTCGACCAGCCCCTGCGGGTGGGCGATGTCTGGATGAAGCGCGTGCCCGCCTCGGCGGGCGGCGCCCGGTCCGAGCCGTCGACCTCGCCCCTGGGACCCTCGGTCGCACCGGCCTCCGCCCAGCGGGAAGTGGACCGGAATATGCTGCGGTCGAGCACCGGCGAGGGGCGCGTCGGCGTGGTGATGGCGCAGACGCAGCTCAACGTCGATCCGGGCAGCACCGTGACGAGCACCATGACCCTGCTCAATCAGGGACCGACGGTCGACCACTTCGAGGTCAGCGAGCGGGGCGTGCCCGACGCGTGGGTCCAGCTGCCGGACACCGTCCGGCTGATGCCCGGACAGCAGCAGGAGGTGACCCTCGTCATCCGCCCGCAGCGGTCGCCGGAGAGCCGCGCGGGCCGCTACACCATCACGTTCCGCGTGACCAGCCGCAACGCCCCCGGTCAGGCCGTGGAGGTCCAGGCGGCGCTCACGGTCACCCCCTACGTACAGTTCAACAGCTCGATCCAGCCGCAGAAGATCCGGGCCAACCAGCGCGTCAACGTGCGCATCCGGAACCAGGGCAACATCCCGGAGTCCTTCGTCGTCCGGGGCCGGGACCGCGCCGACGCCCTCGCGTTCGACCCGCCGCAGGCCCAGGTGCGGGTCGGCGGGGGCGAGGAGACGCGGACGCAGGTGCGGATCAAGCCCCACCGGCGCCGCTGGCTCGGACGCCCGGAGACCTATCCCTTCACCCTGGAGGTGGGCGGCAGCTCCCAGATCGCCGCGGAGAACGGGGCCGCCCAGAGCCACACCGGCGAGCTGGTCAGCCGCCCGCGCATCCCCACCTGGGTGCCGGTCGTGCTGCTGCTCCTGCTGACCGGCCTGGTCTCCGCCGCCGGCCTGCTGGTCAGCCGACCGCCCGTCTTCGAACTGACGGAGATCGATCCGCCGACGCCGGAGGCCGGCCAACCGGTCACGGTCCGCTGGCGGGTCAGCCGGGCCCAACGCGTGGAAGTCCGCCCCCTGGGCATCGAGCTCAACCCGGATCGCGGGGAGTACACCTTTGAGTCGGGCTTCGAGGACACCACGGAGATCGTGCTGGTGGCCTCCAACACCTTCCGCACCGCCCGCGAGCCGCTCAGCATCCCGGTCACCAAGCCCATCGTCGAGCCGGTCCTGGAACTCTGGTCGGTCTTCCCCACGGAGATCACGCAGGGGCAGGAGGTGACCATCGAGTGGCGCGCCCGGGACGCCGAGAGCGTCGTCATCGAGCCGTTCGGCACCGTCGAGGAGGCGGGGCAGCTCCAGGACGATCCCCAGCAGACCCGGACCTATCGCATCATCCTGACCAACGACGGGCAGACGATCGAGAAAGCCGAGGAGGTGCTCGTCGCCACGCCCGTGCCCGACGCGCCGGTGATCAAGACGTTCACCGTGGAGCCCACCAACATCATCGCCGGGGAGGTCGAGGAGGTCACGCTCACGTGGGACACGGAGGAGAGCGACATCGTCACCATCGAGCCCGGCCTCGGTCCCGTCGGCCTGGCGGGGGAGCGCAAGGTGGAGGCCCCCACCTCCGACACCACCTACACCCTCATCGCCAAGAACGCCGCCCAGGAGACCCGGGCCCAGGTCCAGCTCCTGGTCCGCCCGCCCGCCGATCTCGTGATCAGCCTGGCCTCAATTAGCATCCAGGGCTACGAGGGAGGATGCACGTCGGCGACCTCGCCGCTGGAGCTGTCGATCTGCGTCAAGAACGAGGACGAGGGGGACGCCGGTCCGTTCACCGTCACCGGCGGGGGTGAGACCTGGAACGTGAGCGGGCTGAGCGCCGGTCAGGAGCAGTGCCTGGATCCGCGTGAGGTGGGCGGCGGCAGCACGGAGGTCGTCGTCGATCCCGACGAGCAGGTGGTCGAGTCCGACGAGGACAACAACGTGAGGATGCTCCCGATGCCCACCCCGCCGCCGGTCTGCCCAACCATCGACGTCGGCAGTCTCATCTCACCGGGGCTGATCCTGCGGCCGACGCTGATCATCCCGAAGCCCTTCCCGATCAATCCATAACGCAACGGCGGCCGACCACGAATGGGGCACGAATACACGAATGGAGGCTGATGGATTTGTGGTTCATTGGGGGTCGGCCCTACCCCTCCAATAAACCCGGCTCGGTCATCCGGGCCGGGTCGAGCAGCGCGTCGAGCCGGGCGTCCGGCAGGTCCAGCCGCTCGCAGGCCACGGCCTTGATGGTCCGGCCCGTGCGCCGGGCCTCCTTGGCGATCTCTGCCGCCCGGTCGTAGCCGATGACCGGCGCCAGCGCTGTCGCCAGCGCCAGGCCCCGCGTCACCTGCGCCTCGCAGCGCTCCGCGTTCACCGCGATGTCGCGCACGCATCGGTCCCGAAACGCCTCGACGGCGTTCGCCAGAAGGGCGGCGCCCGTGATGAGATTGTGAGCCAGCAGCGGCATCATCAGGTTAAGCTCGAAGTATCCGCCCAGCCCGCCCAGTGTGTTGGCGGCGTCGTAGCCGATCACCTGCGCGCAGGCCATGATCAGCGCCTCCACCATCACCGGGTTGACCTTTCCGGGCATAATCGACGACCCAGGCTGGACGGCGGGCAGCCGCAGCTCCCCCAGGCCGGCGCGGGGCCCCGAGGCCATCAGCCGGATGTCGTTGGCGATCTTGTGCAGACTGACGGCCACCGTCTTCAGGTGCCCGGACGCCGCCACCAGCGCATCGCGGGACGCGTTGGCCTCCACGTGATTGGGCGCCTCCACGAACCGCGTCGCAAACTGCGCGTTGATGAGCCCAATCGCCAGCGCCGGCATCCCCTCGGGGCAGTTCATCCCGGTGCCCACCGCCGTGCCGCCCAGCGGCAGCTCGCGCAGTCCCTCGATGGCCTGATGGATGCGCTCCACACCCTTGAATGCCTGGGCCGCGAACCCCGCGAAGACCTGCCCCATCCGGATCGGCGTCGCGTCCTGGAGGTGCGTGCGCCCCGTCTTGACGACGTGATCGAACGCATTGGCCTTGGCGTCCAGCTCCGCCGCCAGGGCGAGCAGATCAGGACCCAGCCTGCGATCCAGCACCCCCGTCAGGGCGACGTGCAGCGCCGTCGGGATGACGTCGTTGCTCGACTGTCCCAGGTTCACGTGATCGTTGGGATGGATCGGGGCGCCCTCCGCCTCCCCGAGGATCTGGTTGGCCCGCCGGGCGATCACCTCGTTGGCGTTCATATTGGTGGACGTGCCCGACCCGGTCTGGAAGACGTCGACGGGGAAGTGCGCGTCGAGCGTGCCGTCGATGACCTCGTCGCACGCCCGGAGGATGGCCGTGCCCAGCCTCGGATCCAGCACCCCCAGCTCGACGTTCGCCCGGGCGCAGGCCCATTTGACCCGGCCCAACGCCTGGATGAACCACCGCCCGAACGTGATGCCGGAGATCGGGAAGTTGTCGACGGCCCGCTGCGTGTGCGCGCCCCACAGCGCGTCCGCCGGCACGCACACCTCCCCCAGCGAGTCCCGCTCCAGCCGTACCGTCAGCCCCTCACCCGTTTGTTTGTCGGTCATACGCCCCCCTTGATTGACCGCAGAGATCGCAGAGAAACGATCTAATTACCGGACTCTTTTGTTGAACAGCCTTCACTCGATAGTTACACAGAGACGCACAGAGGTGACACAGAGATTTCACTGCGAAACTAAGTAACTCCGTAAAAGTTTCTTCATTCATTTTGAAGACCGCCCCCGAGGACTTACACGCAGTTCGGCTCCTGGGCATGTACAGGTTCCATTTTATGCGAAAACAATTCTTCAGCCAGCGATATCGAAAGCGGTTGCGATGTGCGTTTGGCGTCGAGAC
>DAOTTS010000072.1:0-3103 GCA_034437735.1 Anaerolineae bacterium | reverse complement strand
CAACTGTGGCTTCATATCCTCTTTCTATTCATATACCAAATCGCCAAGTTCTTCTTACGCCGAGTGGTTTAGATGGCAACGTCTCCAATGTTGATTATGGTATCTTGGACGCTTTGTCTTTGTACGATCTGTCCGCTATTCGATTGTTGCTGGAGGATCCTGAGCTACAGCTTACTAGAACAGAAGATGGTTTGGTTTTATTTGAACGAGATAGCCATGAAGGATTGTTGACTCAGGTTGTCACCCAGACCCAAACGCTTTCTCTGACTGTAGACATAAACCCTGTTGCTACCTTTGATGAAGGCATAATGTTGTTGGATTTCGAAGTTCACGATCTGGGAGATCGGCGTTTCCATCTTGAGTTCTGCTGGATGGGACTCCCTTCGTTAGCAGATCGTCCTGCGCTCTTTGCAGTAAGTCGTCTTGAGGGGGTGGAACTAAGCCGTTTTCCTCACCTGCCGACTGAGGTTATCTATCCCACTCCGAGATGGAAGTATGACGAGATAATATGGGAAGTGTTTGATATCCAGTTGCCTGAGGATATTGAGTCCGGGTCTTATGAATTGAGGACTGGATGGTATGATAGTGGTCGCCTCTATGACTTTGATACCGATTTTCATACTTTAGTTGGGGAGGAGTTCTTGATTACGACTCTCTTCGTAGGTGCAGATCCGGACGCAAAGTACTAAGTTTTTCTGCGAGATCCCTGTAAAGGTATGAGCACTTTAGGTATTCATCTAGATCTATAAACTCGCTTTGATCTAGGGTTTTCCGTTCATTCGGCGACGCCATCTTTGATTTGATGAGCCCGTGGGGATCAGAACTTATTCGGGTGGCTGTTTATGAGGTATACCTTTGAATGGAGCGCTACTCAACGATAATCTCCGTCAAGAAAAACTCTTGACTGATTGCGGCATAATTATCGCGGGTAGGATTAGCCTGGGGAGTGCTGGGATCATACCATCTTACAACTAGTCTATACCTTCCCGTGGCGACGGAGTTTGGTATATCAACCGAGAACGATTCGCGCACACCACATCCTGATGCCCATTTGGTGGTTGGCCACAAGAGATAGCTTGGCAGGTGAACGATGCGTGAAACTTCCACGTCCTCGAAGCGACTGATTGCCAAAAGCGGGGTGTCGGCGGGGAGGCTCTTGAGGGCAATCCACTCATACTGTAACCGCAGACGTCGGCCTTCTGTGGTTACCCGGTAGTCGGTCAAGGCCAGAGCATCGTCGAAAACTACTAACGGGTCATTTGTGTTCGCACAGATAGGCTGTGCCTGCTGTTGTAACTCTTGCCCTATAGGCGCCTCTTTCTGAAATAGTAACAGACCATCCCAGGCTTTAACGAGATCAAATTGATCGTCCTTAAGTAACTGCTCCGCGTAATGGCGATTGTTCATCGACGTTTGACTGTACCAACCGGTGGGAGTATCGGGTAGGACGTCGGAAAGGGCAAGAACGACGTCGTCAAGGGTGCGTTCGATATCGGCGTTTTCGCCGTCGGGATACTGGAAGATGTAGAGCGTACGGCGTTGAACAAGATGGGAGGCAAGGTAGGATGAGGCAACCATCGGTGTTTCATCCGGAATGAAGCGAGCTAAAAACAAATCCTTGAAATGATCACGCGGCGTAACTTTATAGATCCATTCATTCTGCCATGCTCCCCCCGCAAGCCAGAAGGATATCTCAAAGGGCGAATCCAGGAAAATGACATTGGTTGCAAAGGTGATCACGACGGTCAGTCCTGCGAGGAGGATCCAGTACGGGATGCCAATGAGCTTGTGGCCTGCGGAATCGGCCTCCCGGATCGATTTTAACCCATAAATCACACCGGCAATCAAAAACGGTACAGCCGTAGCATAGTGAGCGTTTTTGAAGAAGTAAGAGCTTGCCGGCCCATTGCTCAAGAGCACGGGCCCGACGATCATCCCGATGGGCAAGAGCCAGACGGGTGCAAAGAGCGCTAGAATCGCGGGTAACAGGACGGGTATAGCGGTAAGAACACGGGGGATAAGCGTGGAGGTGACACCCTGGAAGAAGTCGTTGAAGTAAAAGCTTAAGTATCCCATAGGCGTGAAGTGGTCAATGTTCTGTGTCGGGTCGGCGAAGCGAGCCCGTATGCCCCAGTGCGTCATGATCCCCCAAAATACAGCCAACCCTATCGTCCATAGGCCGGCGCGGCGCTGATTTTTGAGGTATAGGGCGATGCCTAACCCCATCACCGCCAGTGCGACGTAGAACTTGCAGCTTAAGGCAAGTAATAACCATACAGTATACCAACGCCATCGCTGGTTATCCGAGGCGTTAATCGCGAATAGAAGAAGGGGCATAGCCAACGTATCCCCGTGGAAATCGGCCAAAATCGCGGTCTGAGCGACAGGATAGAGGAGATACACCACCATCATAAGTTTGGCTGCCACAGAGCTTTCAAGATTTCTTCGTGCCAGGTGGTAAACGGGCACGGCGCCAAGCGCATAGAACAGAGCTTGAATCACTAGCAGTGTGATTGGCGAGGGGAATAATCGATAGATTGGCACGAAGAGAAAATAAATGAGTTCAACGTGAAACGCTAGCCGGCTGTAATTCCCGGTCTTGTAGGTAAATTGCAGGGGGGGAGCTCGAAGACCGTTCCTGATGGCCTGGGTCATATTGCCGAGATCGAACATATTGGCGGTGTACGCTTGAAAGCGGCGTATGCTCAGGGCGCCGAGGATCACTCCGAATATGAGCATGATAAGCCATGCGATAGCGTCCACCCGGGGCGATGGGCGAGTAGGTTTCTGTATGTGCTTTCCTGGCGTTTTTCTAGCGAGTTTCATGATAGTTTGCGTGTATGGACAGGCGTAACAAAGGTCCGCACGACTTCGATTTTGAGCGCTCGGGTGCAAATTTGCTGTATCTCTAGCATAATGATCCTATTTGAGTCGCGTTATCTACGTTTCCATTGACTTCCATATCCGCTTTCTTAGGGAGGGTCTAGGGTTTCTAAAGTGACCCCCATTGTCAAGACCACGAAAGGGCAAAAATAAGGTGGATTAACACGTCTTAAGCTCCAGTTCCTTAACAGGCAGATGCACGGCGGCCGGGACAGCATAA
>DAOTTS010000071.1:0-4918 GCA_034437735.1 Anaerolineae bacterium | reverse complement strand
AGGTACACCCGATGCCCGAACACAGGCAGGTGACGTACCGTGACCCAGCGCCCACGGCTATGCAATTGCGTGATGTGACGTCCGCAATGCTGGCAGGTAGCCCCGACTTGGATGCTTTCGATGGTGATGATATAATCACCTTGTTTGTTCTGCTGCACTCGCAAGACTCGCACGTTAGGGATATCCAAGGGAAATGAAACTATGTTCGATGATTTCTGACCTAACAGGTTCATGGTGATCTACTCTGTAGCTTTGGGTTGACTTCCTTACCCTAAATGTAGGGGTAACCCCGCAAATTACAAAAGAGCCACCAATATTTAGAATAGAGACCGAATCATCTGGTAGGACCACAAGGAACCGTGGTCGACGATAGATTTGAAAAAAGAGGATCCACTGGCAGAATCTGGTGGTTTAATGTTATGCTGTGGGTTCGCTCATTTCTAGAGCAGTTTCGAGGCATGGTTTAAGTTAGATTGACACTTTTCCGACAGCCGTTTGATTACTCTGGTTCTTTGAAAGCAAATTGCCAACCAGATGGCTATCAGATGAGCATTTCGAGCGCTTTTGACCAATTTCGAAGCCGAAACGGGCATTTCTGACCCAACTTCACGAAAAGATGCCCGCACGAATTTTGGTGTTAGATTGAAAGTGTCAATCTAACTCTCCGGGTTTTTGAACCATGCCAGTTTCGAAGATTTCTAGCGCTGTTCTTGTTGGTAAGTATTGCATATGCAGATAACACTCACATATATTTCATGCGTGTCAGGCGCCTTTTCTGGCAAAGCTAGCACAACCAAATGAAGAAACTGGTTAAATGACTCAGTTTAGCGCAATTATGCAATAGACGAAAATGCTTAAATATGTTTTTGCATACTTTGAACGCAAAAGCTACATTTGTGAGAATAGAACTAGCAGATTTCGCGTTCGAATTTCCGAAACCGCTGAAAAAATGAGCGAACTAACAGTGTTATGCTTTGAATAGGAGAGGTTCTGGATTTGAGCGCCTCATTTGTTCGGATACAAATGCCTGACTCCACTGAAAAAAGCTTAACTTACCGCAGAGAACGCAGAGAACGCAGAGAACGCAGAGAACGCAAAGAAAAGATAAAGGGTTTTAATATAAACACTCTGTTTTCTTAATATTTTTAAATCATCTCTGCGATCTCTGTGGTCTCTGCGGTGAAAATGAACTTCTTTCAGTAGAGTCATGCCTAGTTCATAATCAAGGATGTCGAGACACGAAGCGGAGGCCGGAGATGAAACTACAAGCAGGTGTGGTGGGGTTGGGCATTCTGGGAAGTCAATATACGACGTTTTTCGACGAACAACCGGAGACCCAGGTGGTCGGGGTGGCCGATATCCGGTCTGAGGTGGCCCGCGAGGTCGGCGCGCCGGTGGGTGCCGAGCCGTACGATGATTACGAGCGGATGTTCGAGGAGCAGACGTTGGATCTGGCGATCATCGCGACCCCCGATCCTCTGCATCGGGATCCGGTGATGGCCGCGATCGAGGCTGGGGTGCCGGTGGTGATTCAGGAGAAGCCGATGGCGACCACGGTCGAGGACGCAGAGGCGATGCTCGAGGCTGCGGAGGAGGCCGGGGCATGGATCTTCGTGAACTACGCCAACCGGGGCGCGGCGTTGGATCGGGCAAGCTACTACGTGATCCGGGAGGGGCTGTTGGGCGACATCGTCTACGGCGAGATCCACCTGGACGACAACATCTCCGTCCCCCGTCAACTGTGGGGGGACCGCTCGAAGGATTGGGCCTCGGGCTCCTCGACGGCGTACTTCCTGCTCAGCCACGTGGTCGACCTGCTGCACTGGATCATGGCACCATCGGAGGTCACGGAGGTTTACGCGATCTCCCAGCAGCAGGTGTTAGGATACACGCCCGATCTCTACGACGCGTTCCTCACCTTTGACAATGGGGCCAAGTTCCGTGTTAAGGCCGAATGGATCAAGCATATCGACGGCCTGGTTGAGTTCGCCCTCGATTTCTCCGGATCTGAGGGCTCGTTGCGCTATATCAAGTACCCCGGCTTTGGCGAGGTGGAGGGCTGGCGGGCCAATCTCAGCGGGGGCGTGACCGCTGAGGCGTTACTGAAGCACCAGGAAGCGTTGGCGGCGCAGGACGTCGAGGTCCGCGCGCAGATACAGCGGGGCAAAGCCGCCGCGGCTGCGGTAGCCGCTGCGGAGATCGGACCTCGGGTCAGCCTGGAGGCCGATGCGCTGCCCAAGGACGAGTGGCGCCTGGTGCGTGGGTTCGTCGACGCCGTTCTGGAGGACACCTTGACGCCGTCCTCCTGGACGGGATACGGCCCCCTGCCCACCGGCATCGATGGCCTCCGGCAGACGCGGGTCGTCAGCGCGATCGTCCGGTCGGCGGAGGAGGATCGGGTCGTCACGCTGCCTTAAGGCAAAACTGCAGCTCGTCATACGCCGGCGTGATCCTTGTTTCTATGGCACCCGTGGGTAGACTACATAGACACGGACACAACGATCATAAGGACAACCGAGGAAGGGGAAAGTATGGACTACCGTAAATTAGGACGCGATTGTGGCTTGAAGGTCTCGGAGCTCTGTCTGGGTACCATGACCTTTGGATCGCGGACCGATGAGGCGGAGGCCAAAAATATCGTGGATCTGGCCTTCGACGCCGGGATCAACTTCTTTGATACAGCAGACAGCTACAGCGGCGGGCGAGCGGAAACGATCCTGGGTAGGGCGCTCAAGGGCCGCCGGGACGAAGCCATCGTCGCGACAAAGGTCTTCAATCCGATGGGGCCGCGGCCCAATGATTCCGGGATGTCCCGGGTTCACATCTTGCGGGCTTTCGAGGATAGTCTTCGGCGCCTGCAGACCGACTATGTGGATATCTACTACATCCATCACGTGGACGCAGAGACCCCAATGGAGGAGATGCTCCGCACGATGGACGATCTCGTCCGGCAGGGACGGGTACGCTACGTGGCGTGCAGCAACTACCAGGCCTGGCGCCTCACCGAGGCGCTCTGGATCAGCGAGGTGAACAACCTCGAGCGCTTCGTCTGCTACCAGCCCCAGTACAGTCTGGTGGTCCGCGATATCGAGCAGGAACTGGTTCCGGTCTGTCTCCGCAAGGGCCTGGGCATCGTGCCGTGGGCGCCCCTTGCCAGCGGATTTTTGACCGGGAAGTACCAGCCCGGCGAGCGCGAGGTCGAGGGCGGACGCGACGCGGACGGCTGGGCGTGGCACGGACGCTTCTTCGCTGACAACGCCGACGAGACCTTGACGGTGCTGCTGGAGGTCGCCGACGAGCTGGGGAAATCCCCGGCGCAGGTCGCGCTGCGGTGGGTGTTGGAGCAGCCCGGTATCGCCTCCGTGATCACGGGCGTCCGGACAGTCGACCAGTTGCGGGATAACGTCGGGGCGACCGGATGGCGGCTCGAGGGAGAACCGCTGGCCCGGCTCAACGACGTCTCGCACCTGCCCGACCGCTATCCCGAGTCGTTCGAATCCGGGTCGAAAGCCAAGCGGGCTAACGCAATCGACATGCCCTCCCTAACCGACTAGGCCCTCCGTCTCCACCGTATTCGCAGGGCAGCCCCCTACGCAGATCGGATGGATGAAGGTCGCTTCATCCATCCGATTCTTTGTTGAGTAAGGCTTGGACACCAGCATCAGTGCTTGACACAATGCAAAGCCTAGACTATACTTTAAGTGTCGGGCCTGGGGAATCTCTGCACGTTCCTCTACGATCGCCTCTTGGCTCGGCCGTTTGAACACCGACCTCCATCGTCGCGCCAGTCAGGTGTCGTGGCACGCATAGGCTATGGGTGCCTGGATATCGTTAGGCAACACGCACCTTAAGTCAGATACTTACAATTCATCCCGTGGCATTCCTCCTCCCCCATCAGAAACACATCTGACGGGAACTTCAATGGGTCCCAATGGGAACACATCACCCCCATAGGTGGTTGGCCCTTGTTTCGATAAGGTTAGAAAAAAAGTTCAAAAAGAGGAGGCTGACGATGAAACGATGGATTGGAATAGGCAGTGCGGTTCTTCTGTCTCTGGCGATGATAGCGATTGGCGTGTTCATGATGGCCCGCGGCCCTACCTCACCGGCGGTCGCTGCGCCTAACGCAGTCCCTATGCTTGCGGTTGCCCATATGGCCCCGTTTGCCAAGGATCCAGGCACCGCCGTGACGGTGACGGTGAATGGGTCTCCGGTGCTCCCCGATTTTGAGTACGGAGAAACCTCACAGAGCTATGTACCGTTGCTGGGTGGCGGCGGATCCTACGTGGTGGGACTCGTTCCAGCAGGCAGCACGACGCCGGTGCTTACCAAGACGATCGTAGTGACCGATGATATGTACTTCACCGCCGTGGCCGTCGGTGGCGCCAACGGCCAGGACCTGGACATCCTGTTGTTGGAGGATGATACCTCCGCTCCTACTTCGGGCAAAGCAAAGGTACGCATCGGCCATCTGGCGCCGTTTGCCTCGGCGATCACCGACACCCTGGCTGACGTTCGTACCCAGGCTGGTGCCCTCGTGGATCCCTCCCTGGATGGCGTGCCCTTCAGCGCCGTGGCGGGGTATCTCGAGTTGGACGCAGGCGAGTATGATCTCAAGATCACGAACGATGACGGCGACGTCACCCTGATTGACCTCTACCCAGCCACCTTCAACGATGGGGATATTGTGTCGGTCTTTGCGACCGGGGACGGCGGGAACCAGCCGCTGGGCGCGTTCGCGATGTATAACTCTCCGGCTGATACCTTCTTACCGCTGGCAGCTTCACTCCAGGTTGCGCATCTGGCACCATTCCCAATGAGCGCAACAGCCGGGGTCACCGTGACGCTTGACACCACCCCGGTGCTGACGGACTTCGTCTTCGCCGACTCGACCGAGTATCTGCCGATCATGGCCGGC
>DAOTTS010000070.1:0-18692 GCA_034437735.1 Anaerolineae bacterium | reverse complement strand
GATAAAAGCTACTTTCGCCTGGGTATGGACTGGTTTAGACAGCATACGCGCTTCGACAAGCCGTTGAGATTGCATTTCAGACCTTATCTTTGAAAGTGATAGGTAGCCAGGTGGGATGACGAAAAAGCAGAGAGTAACCTGAGAAAACATCAGGTCTCCTTTACCGAAGCCGCGACCGTATTCGGCGATCCATTGGCGCGGACATTCTACGATCCTGATCATTCGTTGGGGGAAGATCGTTTTATCACTATCGGTTTGTCACGTAGAGGGAGTTTGCTTGTTGTGGCGCACACCGATCGCAGTGATTGGATTCGGATCATTAGTGCTCGCAGAGCGACTCGCCACGAAAGGAAATCCTATGAAGCGTCATGCTGAACCATTAACCGATGATGAACTCCGGGATGAATACGATTTCTCTCAGTTGGAGGGAGGTGAACGCGGTAAGTATCTTGAAAGGTACCGTGAAGGTACGAACCTGGTTCTATTAGCACCGGATGTGGCGGAGGCCTTTCCCACGGAACAGGCTGTTAACGAGGCACTCCGACTCCTGATTAAGGTCGCAAAAACCCAGGTCTCCGCTGAAGTGAAGGCTTAAGATTGGTTATCAAATGGCTTCCGCCCTATTTGCTATGCAATTGCTCGTCGGATATGCTCAGTAGACTAAACGGTTCGATCGTTCCAGAAAACAGATCTCTCAAATGACCGGCGGGCTCCAAGGAAAAAGTACCCGGTTGGGGACAGTTTGGGTCCTGGAACTACCTTATCTCTATGGATCACGATATGAATAGCGAGGTCGACAAGGGCGATACCAGTTTGAATGGGATCCTGAAAAGGAACGTGTTAATATTCGCAACCATGGTATGTCGTTTCGTCGGGCAGCCACGGTATTTCAAGACCCTTACCAACTATCAGTGTATGATTTGAACCATAGCACACAAGAAGATCGTTGGATAACGTTGGGATTGGATCTTAATGGAGTTCTTACGGTCGTTGTGCATACATACAAAGAGGAGAGCTCTGAGATACGCACAATTCGGATCATATCAGTTCGAAAAGCAACGCGGAATGAGATGCGTGATTATGAAAGGTGAGTCCCGTGAAAGCCGAATACGATTTTTCTGAAGCTGAACAAGGTAAGTTCTATCATTCAGATGCCGAGTTGAGTTTTCCTGTGTATTTAGATGCTGACGTTAGCGCGTATCTTGGTCAGTTAGCAGAGGAACGAGAGATCGATATCCAAGCTCTGGTCAACGAGTGGTTACGAGCGGGGATACGAGTTGCGCAAAGTGTAGGGGTTCGGGAGGGCGAAGAACATTACGGGTCCGGTGACGAATAATCAAAGGGACCTTTTAGATCATCCTTGACGCAGGCATAGGTCAGGCACAGACATGGAGGATACAATCCGGCGCCCGATCCCACGTTCCCGCAGGATTGGGCCCAGCGGGCGGCAGCGTTCGGATCGGGGATCAGGATCGTCTATGCGGACCAGTGTCCCTATATGCCGGACGCCGTGAACCAGGCCGTGGAGGCGTTTGCGGAGCGGGGGCTTGAATCCAGGGTGGTCAAATTGGAGAGCAGCGCGGAGGTGCGGGCCAAGTCGCCGACGGCGTACGGAGTCTTCGGCATCATGTGCAATGGCGAGGTCTTCTGCTATCATTATTTGGGCAAGAAGGAATTGAGGCAGTTCGACGAAGTGTTCCTCTCAGGGAGGTAGGGATGAAAGCGTTGCGAAAGACGGCATCCGGGGTGGGGCACGTTGAGCTCTGCGAAGTGCCCGAGCCCGAGATCGGGCCCGACGACGTGCTGATGAAAGTCTACGCCGCCGGGGTCTGCGGCAGCGACCTGCTGATCCAGGAGGACCGCCACTTTTACGAGGCGCCCGTCACCCTGGGACACGAGTTCTCGGGCATCGCCTATAAGGTGGGTGAGAACGTCACGCGGGTTCAGGAGGGCGACAAGTTTGTGGCCGACATCGAGTGCGGGCCGGGACGCTGGTTGGGCGTGACCGTCGATGGGGCCTATGCACCGTACATGCGGGTGCCATCGCACGTCATCCACCGCATCCCCGATCACGTGTCGCTGGAGCACGCGTGCTTGGCAGAGCCGATCGTGGCGACGCACCACTGGATCCAGGAGCGCGCCCAGGTGAAGGTTGGCGACGACGTGGTCGTGGTGGGACCGGGGCCGATGGGTATTATGGGGTGCCAGTACGCCAAGGTCTGCGGGGCGCGGCGGGTCTTCCTGATCGGCCTCAAGAGCGATGAGAAGCGCTTGCGGGTCGGCAAGCAGATGGGCGCAGACGTCACGCTCTACTCCGAGGAGCATCCGGAGGAGGCGGTGATGGACGCCACCGGCGGCAAGGGGGCCGAGGTGGTGCTGGAGTGCTCGGCGAGCGAGAGGGGCGTGCGCCACGCCCTCGATTGCGCGCGCAAGGCCTACGAGGGGCCCGGTGGCAAGGGCGTGGTCGTCTTCATCAGCCTCTGGGGTCAGAAGCTCTCGATTAACCTGGACGAGATCAGCTTGGGCCAGCTCGACATCCGGGGGAGCTGGAGCTGGAACGGTGCCGGGACCTGGGCGCACGCGGTAGATCTGCTGGATCGTGAGGTGTTCACGCTCGATCCGATGATCACGGCGCATTACGAACTGGATGCCTGGGAGACGGCGTTCGCCAATCTGCGGTCCAAACAGGACGTGAAGGCGCTGATTCTGCCCAATGGGCGGGACTGGGTCTCGTAGGGAGGGTGATGTGCGGCTGAGAGCGTTGGCAGGGATCGGCCTGGTTATCCTGATGCTAAGCCTCGCGTACCTCGCCTCGGGCTGGGCGGTCCGGCTCGTGGACCGGCGGATCCCATCCGAGGTCAGCGCGGCGCCATGCCTGCTGCCGGACGTGTCGGTGACGATGCCGAAGCGGCGGCTGTCCATCCACGATTCGGAGATGGTGAGCGCCGTGCTGTCAAACACGACCACGTCGACGTGCGTGATCGAGGTCTCGATCCGCGCGCCCGGCTTCGAGGTCGAGCCGCCGGGGCCGGTGCAGTCGCTCGCTCTCTCTGCCAACGGAGCTGCCGAGGTCAAATGGATTGTCTCGCCCCTCCGGATGGGTACGCACCAGATCATGGTCCAGGCCGGCATGGAGTACCGCGTGGTCGGGGTGATCGTCACCAACGTCCTGGGCCTCACGGACCGGCAGGCGCAGTGGGTGAGTGTGATCGGGACGTTCTTCGGCTCCTCGCTCACCGTCCCCTGGCTCTACGAGGCCTGGCAGGCCCGAAAGCGAGAAGCGGAGCGCCAGGCGCAGGCGGCACGGATCGACGATCTCGAGCAGCAGGTTGCGGCCTTGCGCGACGCGCGGGCACGGGAGCGTGACCGCAAGCGGTGGTGGCAGTTCTGGCGGTAGAGGGTAATTTGCTTCTGTGCTCCGCACCTACCCCCAAATCAAGCCGAGGAACCACCATATGAAACGCCCCAGCAGCCAGATGATAAAGAGGAGTGGGGCGACCTTGACCGCGGTCAGCAAAGCAACGATGGCCCCCTTGACCGCGCCGATGGCGAAGTTGAAGGGCGTCAGCACCGCGTTGGACAGCCGGGTGCCGTAGAGCACAGGGTACAGCCAGTCCTCTTTGCGGAGCAGGATGGGCTCACTGAGATCATCCGACTTTGCCAGGGTGATGTCGGTGAAGAAATTGCGCACCACAAAAAGCACGCCGAGTCCCGCGCCGCCCCAAATGAAGAAACCTTTGTCCACAACCATAGCGGAGAGCGCAGCAGTCAACGCCGCGCCGCCAAAGAGGGCGCCCAGATAGACGGCGATATCGATCAGATAGCCGGCGGTGAAGACTGCGCCGGCAACGATCACCGCCAACGCCAGCGGTTTGGTCTCGATCAGGGCACTCAGATTTCCCTCAGTCGTGCCCAACACCAGCAACGCGCTGATGATCTCAAAAATGATCGCAAAGAGGAAGAGCCCCCCAATTCCCTCTAGGGCCGGCGAATCGGTCCAGACGATGAATCTGTGATGCATCGGTCGCCGACCTGCCATCTTTTCGAGATGGCGTTGTAACCGGTTCTGATTGAGTGGAATGACCGCGTTGTCGACGATGAATGTCTTGTCTTTCGTATCGATGCCCACGACGACCAACGGCTTCCAGCGCTCCTCTTCTTGGCTGACCGCCTGGTCTTCGATGTCCCTTAAGGCACAGAGCGTCCAGAAAGCATCCGCTTTTCTGGCCGAGGGATAGAGCTTGTGGGGCCACTGGATGTCGGATCGATCTCCCTTTCTGACCCGTCCCTTGCCGCTGTGAAGGGCGCTGTTATAGTCACGGAGCACGTTCCTCACCACCGGATTATATTGGAAAAGGACGAAGGCACGTTTGATCTTTTCCGCGAACGTTTCGTTTTCCGTCTGCTTGCGTTCCTGGAGCGCAGCTCGCCGGGTCTGCCGGCGTTTCCGCCGCTCGCTCGGGATTGTACGTTCGCGCTGCCGTATCAGGTCCTTGAAGACGTTGTGAAAGAGACTCATCGTTCATCCTCACCGTGCGTTTCCTAGCCGTTTTCAGTATGATGGTATCGCAGGATTGATTCTCATTGTACGCGTCTTGCTCCGGGGTTCAAGCGCACGGCGGGCGATTTATCCAAGGTCTCGGAGGTTCTCCTTGGGTTAGGGAGAATCAGAGGGAAACGCCGCCACCCGGGCCAGCGCGCGGTTCAAGGCGTCCAGCATCGGGGGCTTTCCCAACACCAGATCCACCGCGTCGGGTACGTCGCGTTCCTCATCCAGGCTGACCCCCCAGCCGGTCAGCAGGATCACCGGCGTCGACGGGGACGCTGCCTTGACGGTCCGCGCGACCTCACGCCCGTCGACGTAAGGCATTCCCAGGTCGGTGATGACCACGTCGAAGGGGGAGCCGCGCTTGCGCGCGGCGTGGAACGCTGCAAGACCCGATTTCCCGCCGTCGGCCAACGCTACGGTGTGCCCCTCGCGCTCCAGGGTCTCCTGGAGTGCCTGACGAAGGAGCGGTTCGTCATCGATGCAGAGGATGCGGAGGGGGGGCGGGGGCGTGACCGACCCGGCCTCTGTGACGTCCTGATCCATTGCGCGTACGGGGAAGCGTAGTTGGACCGTCGTTCCCTCGCCGGGCGCCGATGCGACGTTCACGTCGCCCTCGTGCCGCTGCATTGTGCCGAAGACCGTGGCCAGACCCAACCCGCTGCCCTCTTCACCCTTGGTGGAGTAGAACGGCTCCAGGCAGTGTTTGCGGGTCTCTGCATCCATCCCTACCCCGGTGTCGATCACATTCAGGACGACGTGGCGGGGCGGCGTTGTGCGTTCGCGGGTCTTGAGGGTCAGCGTGCCACCCTCGGGCATGGCGTCCACCGCGTTGAATATCAGGTTGACCACCGCCTGCCGGATCTCCCCCTCGATGCCCATCACTGGCGGCTGATCGTCCTGAAGGTCGGTCTGCAGATCGATGGTGATCCCGTGTTCCTGGGGGGTGTCGCGCCATCGCGGTTGGGTCAGGTCAATGGCCTGGTTGACGAGTGCGTTTACGTCCACCGGAGCCAGGGCTTCGGTCTCCTCCGGGCGGCGGTAGAACTGCCGCATTCGGGCGACCGTCTCCTCCACGTCTCCGATCGCGGTCTCGATGGCGTCCAGGCGTGCTTGGGCGTCAGGGCTCAGGCCGGGCTCCCCTTTCAGCATGCTGGCGTAAAGCGGCAGCGGCGCGATGGCGTTGTTGATGTCGTGGGCGATACCCGAGGCCATCTGCCTCAGGGCTTTCAACCGCTCCTGCTGCATCACGGCCTGCTGGGTTTGGCGGAGGTCGTCGTACGCAGCCTGAATCTCATGACGCAGTTGGGCCTGGCGCAGGATCAGGCCGACGTGCACGGCCAGGTTGCGCAGGAAGTCACGCTCCCGGCGCTTGAACGCATCGGGCCGGCGCCGAGCGGTGGCGAGGACGCCGAGTACCTCCCCCCCGGCTGCCAGGGGGGCCATGACGACCGCGTGGACGTCGAGGTGTTCGATCAAGGCCGCAATGTCGCGCGGCGTATCGATTGCTGCGATATCCGGCCAATAGCGCAGCTCCCCCTGGATCAGAGATCGACCGGTGTTCTCGGGGAGGACCATCTGCGGGGGGAGCCCCGAACGCTTCGCAGCGTGCCGGCTTTGATCCCCGGTGGATGCGAGTGTGAAGGTGTCTCGATCGTCCTCGCGAAGCCAGACGGAGGCCTGGTCTGTGAACCCATCCTCCAGTCGTTGGGTCACCACCCGGAGGATGCTGTCGAGGTCGTACCGTGCGGCCATCGCCCGCGCGATCTGATTGAGGAGTTCGACGCGGGTCAATTGCTCCTCCAGGGCGTCATGGGCAACCTCCCGTTGGTACTCGATCTGTCTTCGTAATAGCCGCTGCCCCAGGATCTCCGCAACGCTGTTGAGCAGATTCTGCTCCTCGGGGATCACAAATGGTTGGTCCTCCACGTAGGTGACTGATACCTGACCGCGTGTGACGCCCCTTACCTTGATGTCCGCGTGGAGCGTGCGCACCGCTTTTCCGTCGAGGATGCCGAGGCCGAAGCGGTCACCGTCCAGAACAATGACCGGCACGGCGATCTCTGGAAATTTCATGGCGGGGCCAAGACGCCTGACTATGCGTTGGCAGAGCGCCTCGACCGATAGATCCTCTTGAACGTCGCGGCTCAAACCGTAGAGGCAGGTCAGTTCCTTCATCCGCTCCTGCATCGTGCGCTCCATATGCTTGCGCTCTGAGATATCGCGGACGATCGTCAGTGTGTGAGGACGTCCCACGTAGTCAAAGGTCGACAGCCGCATATCGACGTTAAAGGTTGTGCCATCCTGGTGGATGTGTACTGCCTCGGTGCTGAGCTCTGTTTCCTCCGGGATCCGGTTCATCAAGTCGGTGAAGCGCACGTGATTGTCCGGATGAATCAAGGCCGTCATGGCTGCTCCCTTTAACTCACCCGGTGCGTAGCCGTAGAGCTCGCGAGCGGCTGGGTTGGCCTCGACGATGGTACCGGTTCTGTCCACAACGATGAGCGCGTCACTCGACGCATTGACGATGCCCCGATATTGGGCTTCGCTCTCCTGTAGATGATCGTTGGTCGTTCGCAGGTCCGCCAGCGCGCGTTCCAGGCTGCGGGCCGACAGCCAGGCAATCAGGGCTACCACAAAGAGGCTCAACATGGCCGGCAGGTTGGGCACCGCTTGTCCAACAAATACTTGGCTGATGAAGGTGATCACGAGGGCGCAGAGGCCCGCGGCAATAAACCCTGCCCAGGGATGGAGCAGAACGCTCGCCGCGAGGATGGGTAGGGTGAAGACCAGGAGTCCCCGGCCGTCGACGACCTGTCTCGGGGTATCGGAGAAGGCTGCAACGACGATCAGCAGCAGAATAAAGAGGGCAGCCGCCAAACCGCTGTTACCTCGGCGATTGAGGATGTAGAGACCCGCGACCCCCAGGAGCACGACACCCAACCCGACGGCCATCAGGTCTACTTCAAGGCTTTCCCCCGCAATGCCCAGCTTGGCTGTGATGAGGAGTACCGGGAGCATCAGGAGCGCGCTTGCGGCTACGGCGACCAGCATGATCGTCAGCAGTCGCTGCCGGCGGGCCGTGTTAGGATCCCGATCGGGGACGTCAAGCAGGCTCGATAGGTGGTTCAGCGCGTCTTTCAACGGGAAGGGCTCCTTCCTCATCCGAAGTGGGTAGCGCACCGTCTATCATCCAGGCACATCAAGTCACACTGTCTTCGCCGCGTGATTGACACGGAGTCTAGCCGTATGACCCGTATGGTAGTAGAGATCGTGCAGAAAGCAAGGAATCGTTCTACAGCAACGATTTGCGGATTAGATTTTGATTCTCTGGATTCGTCATGGGGATACAATGGATACTTGACCTTTTGTTCTCGCCGTTGCTGTCAGCTATAATAGGGTCGGTTTGCAGTGTCGATCACCGTCTGTTCGCACGGTTGCACTCACGTTTATTGTGCGTATAATCGGATCTGGAGCAACAAAGGATCCTACATCGTGGAAGGCTCGTGGACGGGAGGGGGCCCACGGGATGACTTCAGGAGGCGGATTGGATGCGCAACGATAAGACGAAGGAGCAGTTGATCGCGGACGTAACAGCCCTGCGGCGGCGTGTTGCTGAGCTCGAGGATGCGGCGGATCAGCACGAGGAGACGAGGGATGCGCTGCGCCGCCGCAACCGCGAATTATCCCTTTTTAACCGGGTGGGACGGACGCTCAGCTCGACCCTCGACCTGGAGGCGGTGCTCGCGACGCTGCTGGAGGAGGTGCGCAGTTTGCTGGGCATCGTCGCCTCCTCCGTCTGGCTGGTCGAGCCGGAGACGGGCGCGTTGGTCTGCAAACACGCGACCGGGCCCCGCAATGAGGAGGTCCGGGGGTGGCGGCTGCCGCCGGGGGAGGGGTTCGTCGGTCTGGTGGCCCGGACCGGAGAGAGTCTGATCGTGCCGGATACCAAGAACGATCCACGATACTTCAGTGAGGTGGCTGAGGAGGCCGACCTGGTGCTGCGCTCGATCCTCACGATCCCGTTGCATATCGGGGATCGGGTGGTCGGCGTGCTCCAGGCGGTGGACACGGAGGTGGATCGTTTTGATGCCTCGGACCTGGCGCTGCTGCGGCCGCTGGCGGCCTCGGCTGCCATCGCGGTAGAGAATGCCTGGCTTTACCAGGAGGCCCAGCAGGAGATCGCCGAGCGCAAACGGGCGGAATCGGAGCGGGAGGCCGCGCTCGATGCGCTCCAGGAGAGTGAGGTCCAGTTCGACCTCTTCATGCGGCATCTTCCGGCTGCGGTCTCGATCACGGACGTTGAGGGCCGGGTCATTTATGCCAACGACGGGTTTGCGCGGGCTGCGGACTGCAAGCGGGAGGCTCTGATCGGTCACACTACGGAGGCTAGGCTTCCCCCAGCGTTGCACGCGCGCTATAGGGCAGAGAATCAACGAGTGCTTGAGGGGGAGACGATTATCTCCGAGACGACGCTGCTGATTCGAGAGGCGACCACGCATTGGATCACATACAAGTTTCCCCTCTTTCGCAAGGGGAAACCCAGCTATGTCGCATGGGTGAGCCTGGATATCTCCGAGCGCAAGCGGGCCGAGGCGCGGGTTATCCGTGAAGCGGAACGGGCCGCCGCGCTTCTGCGCATCGCCGACCGTCTGAACAGCTATCTTACCCTGGAGGAGCTGCTAGGGGCGATCTGCGAGGAGACGGGTCGGGCCCTGGATCTACCCGGCGCGATGGTGTTCATGCATAATCCGGCGCGAGGCTTGTTTGCGTTGGCGCAGTCGAGCGGGGTGTCGGCGGCGGTGGAGGCGGCGTTTCGATCGCCACCGGATGATGTCTGTCATCGCCTAAATCACGACGATAGGGTGTTGATTCCGGACTTCCGGGACGACCCGGCGCTGGCCGATCACGAGCTCACCGTCCGGTATGGCATTCGGACCCTCGTCGGGATGCGGATTGTGTACGAGGAGGAGCTCCTCGGCTGCCTGATGGTGCACACGGTGGGTGAGCCTCGCACGTTCGGGGTGGACGACCTGGCCTTGCTGCGGGGCATCGCCGATCACGCCGCACAGGCGATCGTCACCGCCCGTCTCTTCAGCGAGCAGCGACGGAGCCGGCGCCGGATGGAGGCGCTCTCCCAGCGCCTGGTCGAGGCTCAGGAGGTGGAGCGCCGCTATCTCGCCCGGGAGCTGCACGACGATATCGGCCAGGTGTTGACAAGCATCAAGCTCAACCTGCAAGCGATTCGAGGAGATGGAATGGGTTCTAAATCTCAAGAGGCGCTGGGTATGAGCCTTGAGGCCGTGGACCGGGCGATCCAGCGGGTGCGGACGTTGTCCCGGGATCTGCGTCCATCGGTGCTCGATGACCTCGGCCTGGTCCCGGCGCTCCGTTCGCTCGTCGACCGGGACGCGCAGCACGCGCCGTTTGCGGCCTCGTTTGCAGCGGATCCTCTGGAAACAAGGCTGCCGGCGCCGCTGGAGAGTGCCTACTTCCGTATCGCGCAGGAGGCGCTGACCAACGCGATGCGTCATGCCGACGCGGCGCGCGTCTTCGTTGAGCTTCGCCTGCGGGAGGGCGATCTGGTGCTGATCGTCCGCGACGACGGGCGCGGGTTTGAGGTTGAGGGTGCGGTGGATGAGGCGGGGGCCGGTCAGAGCCTGGGATTGGTGAGTATGCAGGAGCGGGCGCATCTCATCGGTGGCACGTTCGAGGTGCGGTCGGAGCCGGGATCGGGCACCGAGATCCGGGTGCGGACGCCGATCGACGCGCCCGATCTCCACGGCGTCGATGACCACGTCCCTAATTGGATCCCCCAGTGACGTCCCGGGTGGGGACCGTGATCCGTCACCGGAAGTAGAGCGCGAGCAGGACGGCGATCGGTGCGAAGAGCGCACACCAGAAGAGGTTGGCGAGTACCCCGATCTGGTCACCGGACGTACCCTCGGAGAAGGAAAGGGCCGGGAAGATCAGCGGGACGACGAAGACGAGGCCGTGGACGACAAAGAGGCCCCGTAGCCAGCGGCTCAGCCGGTCGCCCGAGAAGACCGGAGCGGCCGCCAGGGTGGCGAGACAGAGGAACGTGTACCCGAGCATATCCTGCGCGAACATCAGCGATCCGGGCGTGAAGCGCAGCATCTCGATCAGTGCCGGGGAGGCGCCCAGGGCGTTGGTACGCACGACGGTGAGCTGGACGTAGTAGGTGAGTCCGCAAAGGACGGCGTAGATGACGGCAAAGGCCAGGCCCAGGTGGCTCCATATCCGTTTGGCCTCAGGGGCGGTGTAATGGACGGCGACGATCAGCGCGACGAAGGATGGCGCAATCAGGAATGAGGCCAGATAGGCGGCGTTGGTTGCGGTCGGAATGAGTAGCGCGATGCCGAAGGCGACCGTTTCGAGCGTGAGAAGGATTGCGCCAACCAGCCCGACCCTGCCCTCAGGTGCGACCATTCGGTTGTCTAGGTGTGTGATCGATACCATAGCGATGGATCTCCAATCTCCGGTGGATCCGGATGCCCGAAGCCTGTCTGTGCTGCCAGAGCGGATCATCGATAGTGTAGCCTGGTCGCCTGAGTTTCGCAACTTCTATTTACACGTCAGCGGGATGATGGGGCGGGTACAGGGACTGGCGCTTGTCGCAGCTCGCGGGAGATCAGGACGAGGGCGAGGGCGTAGACGAGGGCCGATGCAAAGAGCGTCAGGCGGAAGCCGACGTGGATGGCCAACGCTGTCGCCATCGCGGACCCGAGGACGGACATCACCCCATTCATGCCCCAAAGCCACGGCACAGTTCCGGGGTGGTGCCGGCCCGCCCACCGGATGCCGACCGGGAAGGGGATGCCCATCAGGACGCCCAGCACGGCCAACAGCGCGATCGCCACCGGCAGCTGGGCCGCGAGCGGTAGCTTGAGCGTCGCCTGGAGCACCGGCGTGCTGAGCACTGTGTGGATCAAGATCACGACGACGAGCACCGCGATAGCGGTTCTGAGACGCGGAGCGATGGTATCCTCGGGCCATCGGCTGCTCCACAGGCTTCCAATGCTGCTGGAGAGGAGCAGGATGATGAGCACGGCCAGCAGGAGGCTGACCACCGCGACGTGTCGGCGGGGATCGCCGACCCCGGCGGCGGACCAGCCCGCCATCCCGGTCGCCACCAGACGCATCGTCTCCGCCGGGCGCTGCGGTCGATGTACCCGCGCGCGTCGGCGATCTCGACCCGAACGTCGGGGCGGTTGTAGAGGTTGCCGGAGAGGTCGGAGAAGTGAGTGCGCACGGCGTTGACGACTGCGGGGTTGACCTCCACGGCAGTGACCTGGGGGGCTTCGGTGGCCAACGCGGCGAGCACGTCCCGTCCGCCGCCGGGGCCGATGACGAGGGTCTTGGGCCGGTCGATCATATGATAGGCGAAGGACGTCAGATCGTATCGCAGGAACGCAATCTGGTCCAGATCGCCGTTGAACTCCTGGATTGGCGTACCGGCAACGGCGTCGATCAGCAGCAGCGAATGGGCGTAGGTGGTGCTCTCGGTGAGCGTCCGCTCCCAGTTCGCCGGTGAGACGGCCCAGAGCGGAGGTGGTGGCCGACGTGACGCTGGACTCCGAGTGTCCGGTCTCCCCGTCCGTGCAGCATCACGCGCGGCGCGTGCTGGCCGAGGGCCTGCGCAACGTCCGGCGGCACGCCGACGCCTCCCGGGTGCGGATCGATGTCCGGCAGACGCGGGAAAAGCTCCGCCTCGTCGTCGCGGATGACGGCGTGGGATTCGATCCCGATGCTATCTCGGACGACGAGCACTACGGCTTGAAGGGCTTACGGGAGCGGGCGCACCTGACCGGGAGCACGTTCGACCTGGAGAGCAAGCCCGGTCGACTCGCGGGCCGCTGCCGTGGCTGAGGCCACGCGGCAGGGGCTGATTCCCTGATGCGGTTCAGGCCGGCGACGCTATCGGGTCGCGCAGGATCAGGATCCGGTAGTCGCCAATGGGACGGAAGCCCAGGGCCTCATAAGCGCGCTGGGCCGGGACGTTCTGCTTGCCGGTGAAGAGGATCGCCTGCTCGGCGCCCTCGGCCCGGGCGTCCAGCAGCGAGGCGGCGACCACGCAGCGGGCATAGCCGCGCCGCCGCATCGCGGGCGGGGTGTAGACGCCGCCGACCTGCACGGCCTCGGCGATGGCGGTGTTGAACCCGCTCATGGCCACCGGTTCTCCGTCGCGTTCGAGCACCCAGGCATCTCCTTCATCCACGGAGCGCTCCAGGGCGGTGCGACGGCTCTCCCAAAGCTCGGGACGCTCCTCGGCGCCGATGGCCTCCACGTTGTACGCGACGGCCCACGCGGTCAGTAGCTCCAGGTCGCCGCGCTCGATGCGCCGCCCTTCAACCCGGCCCGCGCGCAGGGCGTCAGGCGCGCGCAGCTCGGTGAGATCCAGCGCGTAGAGCGTCTCTGTCTCGTCCATTTGGACGCCGGCGTCCTCAATCCGGAGCGACTCCTTCGCCACGGTCACCTGCGCATTGGGCCCGATCAGCCCGGCGACCGGGCGCCCGGAGCCGCGTACGGCTGCGCGCCAGAGCGGATTCTCGAATCCCGGCGCTTGAAAGATCAGCATGCCGTTCCAATAGTGCGCCACGACGCCCACGATCTCGGTGCCCTCAACGCAGGCCGCGTAGGTGCCCCCGTAGGGCTTGCCGGTGTCGCGCAGTCCCGAGCGCCGCATGTTGCCCAGCAGGAACATCGAGGAGGCCATCCGGGGGCGCAGAAAGGCCTCTAATGCCGCCTCGTCGCCTGGCTTCAGGAGGGTGAGGGTGGGTATCTCTGTCATAGGGTCTGGTTCCTGCCGCGCCGCCGTCAGGCGCGGGCCTCCCGGAGGAGCGCGCCCAGTTTGACGCTGGGATCGCGCAGGATCGGGTCGCCGTGGCCCCCGCAGAGCGCGCTGATTTCCAGGTCCGCGAGCTTCTGGACCGAGCGCTCGAGCTCCTGAGGATCGACGCTGAAGAGTTTGGGGGCGAATTGCAGGCCCCCACGCCCGGTCAGCGGATGCCCGTTGAAGATCAGATCGCCGCAGAAGAGGAGCTTCCGCTCGGGTTGGTAGAGCACCATGCTGCCCGGGGTGTGCCCCGGCGTGTGAATCACTTGAAGCCCGCCCAGGACGTCCAGGGTCTCGCCCTCCTCCACGCGCAGGGTCATGTCGATGCCCTCAGTCTCCCGCGTCATAAGGTCGCTCACCCACCGTCCGAACTTCTTTACCGCACCTCGGACGGGCATGGACGCCGTCCTCTCAAGATAGGGCGCTTCCGCCCGGTGGGCGATGACGTCGGCGTCAAACCGCTGCACCAATTTGGGGATGCCGCCGATGTGATCGCCGTGGGCGTGGGTCACGATGATCGACGCCAGGCGGGCCGGGTCGTAGCCCCCGGTCTCGATCTGGGCCACGATGCGGTCGGCATCGGGCGGCATGCCGCCGTCCACCAACGTCAGCTCCCCGTTGGAGACGAGCAGGTAGACGTTGGCTGTGCTCAGCCCTTCGATTTGGTAGACGTCCGGTACGATCGTTTTCATACTTGCACCTCGTTTTCTTTATGCCGTCGTGAACACAGCGTAACATATTTTCGCCGCTTGTGCAACGTCCGGGGATATCATGCGGAGTATTGGGCGCCGCAGAGCTCAAAGGTTTTTGTCAGCGGAAAGTGGTATCTAGTGTCAAGAACGGAAACCTTTGAGCTCTAACCCCACCGAATTTCAAGCTCGAAGCCCCGTCCCCGGGGCGGCTTCTGCGAAATCAAGTCACAAAACCGATGTTTCTGCCGCGAAGCCGCTCCCGAGACGGGGGCTGGGAGCACCTTTATATAAGACGTGATTGCCCTTGGGGTTGTGTTTTGACGGTGCGGTGCTATAGTCATGGTCGTGGATAGGTTGAGCACGTTGGATGAATCTCAGTATGTTGAAAAAATTTGGCAGTTCCCTGTTCTATTGAGGCTTTGAGGGTAGGTGCTTTGCAAAGGCCGTCCCCGAGGACGGGGACTCGGAGCGTTTTCTGAAGGACTGAGTCTAGTTATAAACCATAGGAGGCGTAAGGTATGACGAAAAAAGGCGATACCTGGAATGAGTCCGTCACGTACAAAGATCCCTTTTCGCGGCGCACGGTGCGGCGGGTGACCCGGGGCGGGTCTTACAACTTCCAGCCGGCGTATCACACCCTGACGGGGTGGTCGGCGGATGGGCGGACGTTTGTGTTCAAGTCGGGCCGGAAGAACCGCTCAACGATCTTCCGCGGCGACGTGAAGACGGGGGAGATCACCCAGCTCCTGGACTGGCAGGAGGGCTGGGCGCTGGACGCGGGGCAGGCGCCGACCGACGTCCCGACCGGCATCGGGGGAATCTGTCTTCACAAGGACTCCGGCTGGGTGTACTACGTCCAGTACTACGCCGACCGGTGCGCGCTGGAGGCGGTGAACGTCGACACCCTGGAGGAGCGGTTCCTCGTCGAGGGACCGGCGGGTTACAGGTTGGGGCAACCCACGGTCTCCGGCGACGGGGCGTGGGTCGCAATGCCCAACAACATCATCCCGCCGCAGTATGCGGATCTCGACCCCTACCAGCCGCTGTCGACCCGGGAGATCCAGGCGATCTACGCCCGTGAGGGCGGATCGCGCATGCAGTTGGTGCGGGTGCCCACCGACGGCGAGCCGGCCCTGGAAGTGGTCTACGACGAGCCGGACTGCCGGGGCAATCACGTCCAGTACAGCCCGGTCGATGCGAACATCCTGCACACGGACCGGGACTTCGCGCCCCGATTCTGGAGCGGGTCGGATCAAAAGCGCAACCGCGTGTGGCTTTACTACATCGACGAACAGAAACTCGTCGAGCAGCCCTCGCCCTCCGGGCGCACGTTCCAGGTGCACTCGACCTGGACCTTCGACGGGCAGCAGGTCCTCTATCACTGTCCGGGTACCGGCTACGACGATCCGGGCTACGTGATCGGCGTGAACGATCTGGCGGGCAACAACATCGCCGAGTACGGCAGTGACGCGTGGGTCCACTACGGACACGTGGGGGCCGTGGCGGGCGAGACCGCGATTATGCTGGACGGGAATCTCACCGACGATCTGATTCTGTGGATGTACTACGACAATCCCGATCAGCCCCGGATCGAGGTCATCTGCCAGCACAACACGAATTGGGGCGGGCACGAGGGGCAGTACTCGCACCCGCACCCGCAGTGCTCCCCGACCGGCGAGCATATCCTCTTCAACGCCGCCGAGAAAGGGCACAGCGACGTCTTTGTCGTGGAAGTTTAGGGCGGTAAGCTAAGCAACATCTGTCTAACGCGGACTGTAACGCGCCGGTGCGAGGCGGCTGTTTTCATGGTATGATAAGGTCTCTTGTTTGATGTTCGGGTCACTGCGAATATGAGGATGGTATGATTGATTGGACTGCGACCGCACCGTTATCCTTGACTGCTTTTGTTATTGACGTCGGCATTGGGCTGGTCCTCTCGCTGATCGTCGCTTGGTTCTACGAGCACTACAGCCGTTCCCTGTCGAACCGCCGGAAGTTCGGGCGGCTGCTGCCCGTGCTGACGGTGACGACGGCCATTGTCATCACTATCGTGAAGTCCTCGCTGGCGCTCTCGCTGGGGCTGGTGGGCGCGCTCTCCATCGTCCGCTTCCGCACCGCGATTAAGGAGCCGGAGGAGCTGCTCTATCTCTTCATCGCGATTATGATCGGATTGGGGATGGGGGCCAATCAGCGCTGGCTGACGGTCATTGGGGTGGTGATCCTGTTGGCCTATATGAGCGCGCAGTTGGTCGTGCGGCCTGATTCGTATCACGAGAACCTCTATCTGAATCTGCTGGTCCGGGAGGAAGATCAAGGGACGGTCTTCAATCGGGTCAACGCCTGTCTGTTGGATCACGTCGAGGTCCTTGATTTCCGCCGTCTGGACAGCCGGGACGGCATGCTGGAGCTGACTTACTTCATCGAGCAGGGCGATCCGGCGATGCTCAACGGGGTCGTTGACGACCTGAAGGCGCGGTTTTCCGTCGCCGAGATCAGCTTCATCCAGCAGGAACCGGGGATCGGGGGCTAAGTGCGAGTCACCCGGCAGCATATCCGCGCTGAAACCCCGCGCCGGGCGTCGGCGGACAGGTCGCTGCTCCCGCTGGCGGCGCTTGTGCTTCTGATGATATTGCTGGGGCTCGGTGTCGCGAGCGACCGGCTCTCTCTCGCCGGCCTCGTGGATCTGCCTGGCCGCATCTGGTCCCAGGCCGCGCGACTGTTCGCCCGCGACGCCGTGCCCGATCTGCGGGTGGATGTCGCCTTCGAGGACTACCAGCGTCTGCTGACAATGCGGGAAGCGGCCTTGGAGGTGGGGTTTGTCGAGCGGACGGGTGTGGACGACGCCGAGGCCCAGCTGTCAATCGGAGACCAGCAGGCCGACGTGATGCTGTCGTTCCCAGAGGGCCCGGTCGAGCTGCTGCGGCGCGAAGGTGGGTGGCCCCTTATCGGCTACGCCCGCGAGGGGGACGCCTGGATAGGGGGGCGCGAGTTCGCGCTCTCGCCTGCCGACGCTGAGACGTTTCAGGTCGCTGGGTATCTTGATGCGCTGCGGAGCGCCGGTCTCCCCGCCACGGAGCTGCATCTCGTCCAGGTGTGGGTGAACGGCGACCGGTGGGGGCTCTACGCGTTGGAGCGGTTGTATGATGCGGGCGCCCAGCGGACGGACACCTCGGTGCTCTCGTTCGATCCGAGCGCGTACTTTGAGGCGTACGCGGCGCTGGGGGAGGGATTGGTCGGGGATGGATTCTCCTATGCCCGCCCGATGACGACCCGGCGGATGGGCCTGCCCCGGATGCCGCAGACGGAGCTCTTCGAGGACGACCCCGAGCTCGCGGCCCGTCACGCCGGCGCGATTGCGCGTCTTGACGCGGTCGCCTCCGGGCGCCTGCGGCCCGCAGCGGCGTTCGATCCGGAGATGATGGGCCGGTTCCTGGCGTTGACCACGCTCTGGCGCGGGAAACCGACCTTGAACTGGCTCGAACTCTCACTCCTCTACCAGGCCCAGGAGGGAACGTTCACGCCGATCGGCAGCCGGGACAGCACCGCGCCCGCCGTCACCGTCCTGCCCGACGCCTATCGGGACGATCCGGAGATTCAGCGTGCGTATCTGCTGGCCTTACAGGAGATCGCCGATCCGGGATATCTGACCGGCGTGCGCGAGACGTTGGAGGCGCGCTGGGAGGCGGGCGCATGGTCCCTCAGCGGCGCCGAGGCCTTCGACGAGGTATGGGCGGCGCTGACGCGCCATCACGCGCAGATCCAACGGATGCTCGAGCCCGCGCGCACCCTGTACGCGGACGCGGATCAGGGAGACGGCACGCTGACCCTGCGACTTCGGCCCACGCAGCGATTTCCCGTCGAGATCATCGGCTTTGACGTTGGGGGCGCCTTCCTTCCCGTCGATACCCTGTGGATTCGCCCGGAGACCGCCAACGGCCTGGTGCCTACGGCCGACCGATCTGTGGTCCTGGCGGGGTTCACCGGGGCGATGGCCCCGTCCGTGGATCTGCGGATCCCCCTGACTGAGATGCCTGTCGCGATGGAGGGCCGGCGGGATGAGATCCGCGTCCTCACCCGTCTCTGGGGTCTGGACAATCAGGAGTTGGTGATGCCTGTGCGGGAAGCCTATCCGCTTATCTCGGGGGCGCCTTAATCGATGGTGCTCGAATGACCACGCCCCGTTATGAGATTAAAATCCCGCTGCCGGCCTCCATCCTGTCTGATCTGCAGATGGCTATCCGGCTCCATCCGGCGCATTGGCGGGTGACCTATCCGCCCCGGCAGGTCAACAACCTCTATTTTGACACCCCTGACTACCGGAATCTGAGCGCCTCGCTTGCCGGGCAGGGCGAGCGGGTCAAGGTGCGCCTCCGCTGGTACGGTCTGGACGTGAGCCAACCCGGCGCGGCGCAGCTCGAGGTGAAGCGTAAGGCCGGAAGTGTCGGGTGGAAAGAGATCTATGCCGTCGACGGGACGTTCGATCTGCGGGCGACGCCGTGGCCCGCGCTCCGGCAGTCGCTCAAGGGGGCGATCGCGCCTCGGGCGCGGTGGTGGCTCGACCGGTTTGGGGAACCGGCCTTGATCAACCACTACCAAC
>DAOTTS010000069.1:0-24419 GCA_034437735.1 Anaerolineae bacterium | reverse complement strand
CTGTGGGACATAATCGCCTCCTTGATATGAGATGTGCGTTACATTTATTATATCAGGAGTGTTCCACAGCCTTTTTCATTTTAACTTCCAAAAGTGATAGGTAGCCAGGATTACATGTTATAATAGTCATGTTGTTCCTAGTTTCGAGGTGAATATGGGGGAGAAAATCCTCTACATTGAAGATAGTCCGTCCAATCGACTGCTTGTCACGCGTATTCTACTTGTGGAAGGCTATGAGGTCCTAGAAGCCAGTGAGGGACTTGAGGGTATTGAAATGGCGAGATCCGAGCGTCCGGACCTGATTCTGATGGATATGAATCTTCCGGAGGTTGATGGGTACGAATTGACGGAGAAGGTCAAAGCTGATCCGGAATTAGCGGATATTCCCGTGGTCGCGATGACGGCTAACGTTATGCAAGGCGATCGCGAAAAGGCGCTCCAGGCTGGCTGTGTAGGGTATATTCCTAAGCCCATCGACGTGGACTCGCTTCCTGATCAGGTCGCCGGTTTTCTCAAGTCGGCGTAGAAGTAAGCGACGTAGATGGGTCGATCGGCCCGGCGGGAACTGCTGTAGGGTTGCGCTATCCGGGTGTTGCCGATTGACATCGTTGTGAGTATCAGTCTTTTTTGGGTCGTTGTGGTGAGTGAAGGGTCGTAGCGTGCACGTTCGATAAGGTGTGTGTAACTAATTTATGACATGGAAAACAACCTCGCCGTCCGACGCCGTGATTCTCATCGTTGAGGATAACCTCAACAACTTCATCCTGATGACGCGTCTTCTGGCATTTTTGGGGGTCAAGAAGTGTGAATGGAAAGCCTCCGGCTGGAAGGTCCTGGAGTTTGCAGAGACTCTGGGGGACATCGATCTTATTCTTATGGACATCGCCTTGCCTGAAGCGGACGGGTATGCTTCCTTGGATTCGCTCCGCACCGATGCGCGGTTTGAGGATGTGCCGATCGTCGCAGTCACAGCGGATGTTTCGACCTCGAATTTAGAACGTGCCAAACAATCTGGGTTCAACGGATTTATCGGCAAACCTCTAGACCCCGATCGATTTCCGGAACAGGTGCGCCGTGTATTGCAAGGTGAGGAGGTATGGGAACGGGAGTAACCGGGCGATCCGGTGTACCATCTCAAAGGGGCATTCCTACGACGGGTATGCGTGGGGGCCTCGGACGAACCTTGCTTACCGCTTTTCTTATCCTGACAATCTTACCCCTCGCCGTTATCGGAAGTTACGCCGCCAGACAGAATCAGCGCAACCTCGAGGATCATGTCACTACCAGACTCTTCTCGGTCGCAGCCCTGAAGGGCGATGCGTTTGAGCAGTGGCTGGAGACACTACAGTCGGTCGTCAGTGCATCTCTTTCTGGGGCTGACGCTTCCGCCTATGATGATCAATGGTGGGCGCAGCTGCGCGATCAGATCCCTGAACTCCAAGGGGTCGTTGTTTTGGACGCGCGGCATCAGCTTATCTATGCGGCCGATGCGACCTCGGGGGGGTGTCAAACGTTAGTCCTCTCTGTACTAGAGGTTGAGGACGGAGCCGTGATGACGGGGCTCGACGTTCACGAGGCCCCGGTTTCCACTGTCACGATGAGCGTTCCCGGTCAACGTGGCGACGTTGAGGCGGTCATGTGCTTCACGCCGGCGTCGATCCAACGGATTCTGCAGGCCGATATCGGGATCGGCACGACCGGGCGGTTAGCGCTCGTCTCACGTGAGGGGCGAATATGGCCGGGTAACGAGCCCTTGGATGGAGGTGAACCGCATCACATTCCGGAGGGCCTTAGGTCTGAGGCTGCCGGCTCCGCTCGTTATGAGAACGCCTCGGGCGTTCATGTGATCGGCGCTTACGCCCCGATTCCGGGCCAGGATGAGGGCGTTCTGGTTGAACAGCAGGAATCGGAGGTCTTGTCGTCGACCGAGCATATGGCCGCGACCCTGATTGCGATGGTATTGGCCGTGGCGCTGGCAACCACCGCCATCGCGGCGGTGGTTATCCGAAGTATCACCCGACCGGTGATCAATCTGACGGAGTCGGCGGTCGCTATGGCTGAGGGCGAACTGGATCAACATCTCAGCGTGCGTTCGCGGGATGAGATCGGCATTCTCACGTATGTCTTCAACGAGATGGCGGCGGAGTTGAAGTCGCTTTACGAAGATTTGGAAGCCAAGGTTGTCGAGCGGACCCAACGGCTCCAGCGGGCGAACTATCAGATTCAACGCCGCGCGCTACATTTACAGGCGAGTCAGGACGTGAGTCAGGCGGTGACGTCCATTCGAGATCCCGAGGTGCTGCTAAGTCGGGTCACCGATCTGATCTTGGATCGTTTTTTCTACGCGTCCGTGGCGATTTATCTCGTGGAACCGGGGGCGAGTGAAGCTAAGTTGAAGGCGGTCAGTCCGAATCGGCACGATAATGAGGACGAGGCGGGGGGCAGCGAACATTGGGCCCCGAGCTATCGAACGGGTGATGGATCCATCGTCGCGCGTGCAATTCATAAGGGGGGATCCCAATTGTATAATGAGCCGGGTTCCCAATCCGGTGGATATGAGCGGACCTTGAGCCGGGTTGCGGTGCCGCTCAAGATGGCGGAACGCAGGGTGGGGGCGCTTGCGGTGTCCACGATGGCCCACGAGAGTATCCAGCCTGACGAGATGGAGGTTCTGGAGAGCCTGGCCAACCAGGTGACCATCGCATTGGAGAATGCCCACGCTTACGAACGTGAGCGAATTGCGATGCGGCATATGGAGGCTGCGGAGGCTTTCAAGGCCCGGTTCTTGAGCAATATGTCTCACGAGCTCCGGGAACCGCTCAATACCGCGATTGGGTTCTCTCGTTTGCTTCTCAAGGGCATTGACGGACCTTTGAACGACCGTCAACGGCAGGATGTCGAGCAGATCTATCAGGACAGTCAGAACTTGCTCGGTTTGATCAACGATATTCTGGCGATCTCTCAGCTTCAAGCCGGCCTGATGGAGCTTCGCCTGCAGCCGGTTCGGCTTGCTGATATGGTCGAGGCGGTGTTGCCGACGGCCAGCGCTCTGGTCCGGGGGAAAGACGTTGCGTTTGAGACTGACGTGCCGGAGGATCTTCCCCAATTGCGGGCGGATCCTGACAGGTTGCGTCAGGTGTTGGTCCATTTGATCAATAACGCGGCCAAGTTTACGGACAGCGGGGTGATTATGCTCCGTGCCTGGGTTAACGAGGAGTATGGGTACGTCAGTGTTCAAGATACCGGGGTTGGTATTCCTCGGGAGGATCGCGAGCGGATTTTTACGCAGTTTGAAAAGGGAAACGGCAACCCTTCGGGTGTGGGCCTGGGACTTGCGCTGTGTAAGGAGTTTATTGAACTGCACGGTGGTAGTATCTGGGTCGATAGTGAGGTCGGCGTCGGCAGTACGTTCACGTTCTCCGTCCCGATCGGCGCCGAGGATGAGGTCGGCGTATCCTTGACGGCGTCTGAAGAGGTCTCGGAGTGAGGGGACACGTCGCTTTACCATGCATGAGGGTGGACGCTACCCACAGATGGATGGACTCTTGAAGGAGGATGGGGTGAAAAATCGGGCCCATGCAAGGCGCGCAACGTCGTCTAGAGAGTTGGCAGAGTTACGTACAACGCTCCTGAAGCCGGTGTTGCGGATAGCGGTTGTGGTGGGGCTGCCACTGGTAGTCTTCAGTATCTACCACGTCCTTCAAATCGGGGTTATTTGGCCGGTGGTTCTGGTCGTACTGGGATATGCCGGGCTCTTGATAGGGACGTTCGTCAGCGTGGACGCGTCTTTGCGCAGGTGGTCACTTCCGTTGGCGCTGCTTTTTTGGGGGGCCGTTGAGCTGATGCTCTATGGCAGGTCTGGGGATGCGCAGCTTTATTTTCTCGGTAGCGTTGTCTTTACAAGCCTGTTCATAGACGCGCGGACCAGTTATGGGATGCTTGGCGGGTGTGCGGGATTGCTTGTCGTTTTCCTGCTGCTGAGGGTGACGGGGCGTGGTATCCCCCTGTCTGATGGCGTCGATGGCCTTTCTTGGTCCGCTTGGGTCGAGGGATTGGTGGTCTTCGGGGGAATAGGCGGGGGCCTTGTCGTGCTGCTGAACACGCTCCTCCCCCGTCTGGCAAACGCTTTGTCTCAGAGAGATGTCACCTCAACGATGCTTCGGGAGGATAAGAGTGCGTTGCGGGGCCGCGCGGCTCACCTCAGACAGGTGAATGAGGAGCTTCAACGCCGCACGGCGTATGTGGAACGTGGACTCTCCATTGCAGCGTCCCTTTCGGATGTGTTGGAGATGCGGACGTTGCTGGATCGGGCTGTGACCCTGATTGCCGATCGATTCGAACTCGACGATGTGCGTGTCTTCACGGTGGATACCAGCGGCGAGTGGGCGCATATGCGGGCGGCCTTCTCTGAGACTGGTCGACAGTTTGTGCGAGAGGGATATCGTGTGCGCCGGGGAGATGAATGCGCCGTGGCTTGGATCCTGGATCACCGGATTCCTCGGGTATTCCGGTTGGACGAGCACTCCGCCACCTCAGAGGAGGTGGGGCTTTCTGTATTTGTGCTCCCCTTGAGGGTCGGTGAGCAGATGGTTGGGATTCTCGAGATGCAGAGCCGCGAGCCGGATCGATTTTCCGATGAGGAGCGTGCGGTATTGGAGGGCGTCGCGCAGCAACTGGCCTTGAATATCACCAATGTCCGCCGGCTTGGGGACGAGGCCCGAGCGCTGGATATTGCCAGCCTATTCTATGAAGCGGCTCAGCAGTTGGCGAAGGTCCGTACCGATAAGGACGTCTATGCCGTGATATTGGAGGCCCTGCAGGATTTCGATGCGGACCGCGTGCTGTTGGTCCGTTTGGATGCCTCTGGGGAACATCTGGTCGTAGCGGCTGACCTGCAGGGCGATCAACTCACGTTTACGTCCCAGGATCTGGAGTTGATGGGTATGCAAAGTGTGGTTGATGTCGTGATCCTTGGTCTGGCCCTGGAGACCTCACTTTGGGTCGAGGACATTGAGGCGGCGGATGAGACGTTTAGCCCGGAGTTGACCGAGGTCCTTTTCGCTTTGGCTGATGAGATGGGGAGCGCTCGGAACCAACCCCTCCGTGCGATGGCGTTTGTCCCCCTGCACGTCGAAACGGAGAGGTTGGGCGGGATTCTGGCTTTCCACGATCGTCTGCATCCCTTCTCTCCTCTGGAAAAGCGGCTCTTTGAATTTATGGGAGAGTTGGGCGGCGCGGCCTTGGAGCGGAGTGCGTTGGTTCGGGACGCGGAGGTTCGGCTGGAACAGGAGCAGACCTTGAGCCGGGTTGGCCGGCGGTTACACGCGTCCTTCGATCCCCACACGGTCGTGCGTACCGTCATTGAGGAGGTCGGGCGCGCGTTGGACGTTGAGTTAGCAAATATTGAGTACGTGAGCGATCGCGAGTTGTCCGCTGAATCGAGTACTGCTGGTACCCCCGTAGCCTCCCGAGATCCGGTGAAAGAATGGGAGGCTGATCTGTGGATTCCCCTTGGAGACGAGGCGGATCCGGTCGCGTGGCTGAACGTGCACGGTTGTGATGGGAGATCTTTTGAGGATCGTGAGATGGCGCTGGTCCGGACGATCGCGGTTGAGGCGGGACGCGCATTGGAGAGTGCACGCCTCTTCGCAGAAACCCAGGCCACCCTTCAGGAGGCCGACGTCCTTTACCGTGGCAGCCGGGCTTTGATTGAGGCGGGACGGACCGACGAGTTGTTGGGCATCTTTGTCGACAGTCTGGTTAGCCCGGCGTTGGATCGCTGTATGCTGATCATGGTGGATCGCGGCGGAACCGGAGCGGGAGGGGCGGTTCGCCCCACGATGCTTCGCGTTGAGGCTGTCTGGGACGCGGAGTCTGATGAGATCCGTTACCGGCCTGGAGATCGCTGGAGCCTCCGCGATTTGCCGGCCCTTCAGGTTTCGACGGATAGGCTGAATTCACAGGATGAGGTCGTTGTTGTGTCGGATCTTAATAGGGATACAGTGCTGGATCCTCGGTCTCGTCAGACGCTGAAGCAATTGGGCGCCCGTGCGTTCCTGGCCTCGCCCATTGTCAGTGGTCAACGCCTGCTGGGGTGGTTCGTGGTACAGGCCCTCGATGCCCCTTACGAGTTTACGGAACATGAGATGCGATTGTACCGGGGCCTATCCGATCAAGCGGCGACGGTGCTCCGGAACTTTGAGCTGTTGGAGATGGCAACCGCGCGCGCCGAACAGGAACGTCTCTTGGCCGAGATTTCGGCACGGATGCGTGAGACCCTGGATATGGACCTTATCTTGCAGACAGCGTTGCGGGAGATTGGAACGAACTTGGACGTCAAGGATATCGAGGTTCGGATGCAGAGCGAAGAGAGCTTATGATGATGGCATCTCTGTCGTTGGGTGAAATCGATGCGTTGGAGGCACTATGTTGGATCGATTGAGATCGTTGTGGATCCCGCCCACATTTCCGGATGAGGAGAAGTCCCGGAAGGGGCGACTGGTCCATATCATTGCGTGGCTGTTCTTTGCCCTACCCTTGACGTATGGGCTTTTTCGGCTCGTGTCCGATCCTGCTCTTGCGATCGTAATTCCGGTGCTGGGCTACAGCCTGATCAGTTTTTGGGTTATCACTCTCAACCAGAATGGATCGGTGATGTGGGCCGCGGGGATCCTCGTCTCAATGATGTGGGTGGCACTTGTGGCTATCAGTTGGAACCTGGGAGGGGTTCACGATGCCAGCTACGCGGGGCTGATTGTGACGGTTGCGATGGGGGGCCTTTTCTTTGGCGGATGGGGCGGGCTCGTCGTGGCGATATTGAGTGCTCTGGCCGGTTTGGCCCTGGCCGATGCCGAGCAGCAGGGCATTCTGCCGGTCGATCCTGATACACCATTAGATGTCGTGATCAGCTATGGGTTCATTTTCCTATTGATGGTCAGTCTTGTTCATGCTTCTAATCGGGGTTACCGGTACCTGCTCTCTCAGATGGAAGAGACCGAGCGGGATATCCGGGCACGGAACTGGGAGCTTCAGAAGATGCGCGACTCGCTGGAGGTTCGTGTTGAGGAGCGGACGGCTGATTTGTCCCGGCGCTCCCGCTATTTGGAAGCGGCGGCTCAGGTGGCTTACGTTGCCGGTGAGTACACGGATGTCGAAGCGCTCGTGCGCCAGTCGGTGGATCTCATCCAGGAGCAGTTCGGCCTTTATTTTGTAGGCCTCTTCCTCGTTGATCCGGCAGGGGAGTGGGTGGTGCTACGTGGGGGAACCGGTGAGGCCGGAAGACGGATGCTCGAACGCGGGCACCGCATCCGGGTTGGCGAGGGGATGATAGGGTGGTCGGTCGATCGCGGTGAGAGCCGGTTTGCGCAGCGGGCCAAAGAGGATCAGGTCCGATTGGCGACGCCGGAGTTGCCCAAGACGCGCGCCGAGGCCGCGCTGCCGCTGCGCGCGCGTGGTCAGGTGATCGGTGCGCTTTCGGTTCAGAGTATCGAGCCGGAGTTTTTCGATCAGCCGACCGTGACGGTGCTTCAGACGATGGCCGACCTGCTGGCGATTGCGATCAACAACGCGGAACTCTTCGCGGAGAGCGAACAGGCCTTGGCTGCTGTCAGACGTGCGTATGGCGAGATATCGTCGGAGGCGTGGGAGGAGTTGCTGCGCAGCCGGGGGGCGTGGGGATATCGCTATGCCGGCGATCGCGTCTTCCCCGTGGAAGGGAATTGGACGACCGAGACGACTCACGCGATCGAGGAAGGTCGTCCGATTCACCATCAGGATGGGGCGGATGCGCGATTGGCGCTGCCGATTCAGGTGGGGAGTAAAGTCGTGGGCGCGATTAATTTCCGCCGGGAGGCCGGTGAGGGCGCGTGGGATGAGACGGACGTGGAGCTGCTTCAATCGCTGACCGATCGGCTCGGCCAGGCCTTGGATAGCGCGCGACTCCTCCGGGAGTCCCGCCGCCGTGCTGCCCGGGAAGAGCGCATTAACCAGATTGCGACGACGTTGGCCAATGCCGTGGATGTGGAAGCGATGCTGCGGGCGACGGTGAGGGAACTCGGGAATATGCCCGGCGTCCGGGAGGCATCCGTTCATATGGATGTCTCCGATCGACGGACTGCGGAATGAGATGAGGAGCTTGGATGGTTGCTCACGGACTTGAATCTGATCGGTATTCGGCGCATACGTTGCATCAAGCAGAGGATCTCTTTGGTTCTGGAGGCCAGGGGATGGTATTGGGCGTTCTCTTGACCGGACTTGATAGTGAGGAAGAGTTTGCCGCTGGTGTGGTCGACTGGGCTAAGGCTCGGGATGTGACCGTTGTGTTGTTCGCCGGCGGTTATTTGCACGCGCGTACATCCCGGAATGCAATCTTCCGTCTCGCGAGTGAGCGCTGGTTGGACGGATTGATTATCAGCCCGTTTTTGAGGCATCTGGTCTCAGTGGAAGCGATGACACAGTTCTGCGAACGGTACGCTCCTTTACCGATTGTGATGGCCGCCTCCGGCCTTGAGGCCGTGCCTCACGTGCGGGTGGACAGCTTTTCGGGGATGCGGGACGTCGTCTCTCACCTGATCGAAACGCATCACCTGGAGCGTATCGCGTTTGTCACAGGGCCTGAGGATGATGCAGAAGCTGAGGAGCGTTATCAGGCTTATGAGACGGCGCTCCGCGACCACGATCTCGTTGTGGATCCAGGCCTGGTGGTGGCGGGCGATTTTACGCCCGCGTCAGGCAGTAGGGCGATGAGGAAGTTGCTGGACGCGCAGGTGGAGTTCGATGCTGTCGTTGGAGCTAATGACGCGACGGCGGCTGGGATCTATTCAATACTCCGGGATCATGGTATGAGCGTGCCAGGGGACGTGGCCTTGGCCGGCTTTGATGATTCACCGGAATTACGGGCCTCTCTCTCCTTGACGACAGCTCGTCAGTCGTTCTATGAGTTGGCCTATCAGGTGGGAGACAGGCTGCTGGAGCTTGTGCAAGGGCGTTCGATCCCGAACAAAACCCTGGTCCCTGCTTCCTTGGTGGTGAGAGGCTCGTGCGGCTGTGTGTCCGATCAAGTGGCGCAGGCAGCCATTGAACGGTCGACTCTGGTGGAGGATTCAGCTCGCGAGGATCCGCTTGATGAGCGTTATAGGCCGCAGGATGTGCCGGTCGAAATCTGGCGGGCCTTCGCGCAGGATGTGCGTGAGGCTGGGAGTATGCAACCTCCGGACAGTGATGAGTCATCGCCGGAACCGGCCTCCTCTTTGACGTTTCTGCGCACGTGGGAACGTTATTTACAAGAGGCCCACCAATCCCCGGATTCGATCCGAGGCGGGCCGCAGGTCCTCAATGCGTTACGTCGGTCTGTCGTTCCCTTTTTGGATACGATGGACGCCGTCATCAGGGTTGAGAACTTAATCCAGCAGGCTCGTGTGTTGGGTGAGGAGGCTGCTGAGCGGTTAGCTGACGCCGCCTTGCGGGGCTTTCAAGCCCAGGCCTCCCTTTTGCGTACCTTTGATGTTGAGTTGAGCAGTGCTCAGGACTTGGAGGGCCTGGCGCCCGTGATTCAGAGCACGCTCGCTCAACTTGGGATACATCAGTGTTATCTGGTCCGTTGGACCGGTGGCGCTCAAGAGCAGGCCCGGCTGGCTTTGGCCGTGAACCAACAACGGGTGGAGAGGGTGGATCGGGATTTCTCAGTAGAAGCAGGTCTCCTGCCTGAGGGGAGCGTCGGTGCACCATCGGACAAGGCTCTTGTGGTATTGCCGTTGACGGTAGAGGATGACGTTTTGGGTTACGCTATGGTCAACTGGGGACCGCGCGACGGCACCGTCTATCAACGGATCGAGTCACAGTTTAGCAGTGTCTTTTATCGACTCCGTCTCCTTGAGGAGGCGAACGTGGCCCGTCGTCAGGCTGAGCAGACCTTGGAGAAGGTCATCAATACCCGCGCTATCGTGGATCACCTCCAGCAGGCGGTGGATACAGAGGCGGTGCTCCGCATCACCTTGGAAGAACTGAGCGAAGTCCTGCATGCCCCCCAGGCGGTTGCCCGGTTGGGAACGCGCGAGCAACTGCTTGAGAATCAGGACAGCGTGGATGGTTAACGGTTTGGGAGAGTCTATGGTTATTCAGGAACGTGATGGGATAACGTGGGAACGGACAGTGGATCGCCCCCGTGGGACGTTAGGTATTCTCTTGAATTCCCTCGGCGACGCTTATTCCACCCTTCTGCTGGATGGTTTGGCTGATTACACCCAAGCGAACGACCTCAACCTCGGTGTCGTATTGATGGAAGGATTCGCCAATGTGGAAGGGGCGTTGGGTGAGTACGCGTTGATCCCACCGGAACGTTTTGATGGGATTGTGCTGACCGGTGCCTTGGCTTACCGTACTGAACGCGGAGCCGATCGGCTGAGGAGCTTCCGGGCGCGCTATTCAAATCTCCCAATGGTGGGGATCTTGCTCGAGTTGGACCAGGTGCTCTCTGTGATGGCTGATGGATATGTGGGGATGCGTCAGGCTGTCGAACACCTGATTGACGAGCACGGCTATCGCCGCTTGGCCTTCATTAAGGGGCCGTCTTTCTCGTTTGTGGCTCAGGAGCGCTATCGCGCGTATGTGGATGTGCTGGCCGACAGAGATATTCCACTCTCTGAAGATTTGGTGATGCCGGGGGATTTCACACAGGAGTCAGGTGAGGTGGGGGCACAGCGGCTACTCGAGCGCGGTGTGGAGATCGATGCCCTCGTCTGCAGCAATGACGAGGAGGCCATAGGCGCGCTGGAAGTCCTGCGTGCCCGGAGTATCCGGGTTCCTCAGGATATCGCGGTTACCGGATTCGACGACGCCAGGGAAGCTGCGCAGGTCGCCGTTCCCCTGACGACCGTACGCCAGCCCTTGTACGAGATGGGAAGACGTAGTGGTGAGATCCTTCATCGATTGATCGCGGGAGAGGATGTGGATCCGGGGCGCGCTATTCCCACGGAACTCATCATCCGCCGGTCCTGTGGTTGTCTTCCCGCCGTCATCGTCGAAGCGGGGAGGGGGCATCAGGATGAGGAGGGCAATGCGCTTGCTCAACCGGATTCGCTCGCGGCGCGGATGGCGGATCTTGTTGGAGGATCCACGGGGTCCGATCTCCTCCCGCTTGCCGAGGCGTTGTTCCATGATCTGGGCGATCCTGAGTCGAGTGATTTCGCACAGACGTTGGACCAGACGTTGATGGGGCTTCAGGAAGAGGGCGGAGAGCGCAGTTTTGCCCAATGGCAAGAGGCGCTGACCGTCGTCCATCAGGAACTCCTGCGGCCTATGGAGGATTTGTCCCGGATCCGTCGCCTTGAGGCTCTTTTCCAACAGGCCCGTATCCTGGTGGGTCGGGCGGAGAACCATTGGTTGGCCTACCAACAGATGCTTGTCAACCAGCGTGGTGAGGCGCTCGAATGGTTTCAGGGCCAGAGCGCAAGCCTGACCGCGCTTGAGGGCCTATCCTCACGCTTCGCGACGGTCCTTCCTCAGCTTCAGTTGACGGCTTGTTATCTGTCGACGCTGATAAATCCGGGAGAACATGCCCAACCTGAGGATCAGGCATCACTCGATCTCGGCTGCGTGGTTGGTGAGTCTGAGGTGAGTGGGGGCGTCTTCCCGGTCAATCGGTGGTTGCCGGATGAGATCTGGGCTGCCCGGTTGGCATCCGGTTCTTCTGTCTTCTCGATGATTCCGATGTCGGTCGGTGAGGAGGATTTTGGCCTAAGCGTCTTTTGGGGGCGGCCGGAGGATTTTGGTGTTTGCAATCAGTTGCAGGAGGCGGTGACCGGCATCTTTCAGCGGGCCCAGTTGCTTGAGGAGCAGCGTGCTGCCCTTAACGCGGCCGAAGAGGAGCGACGTCGGGCCGATACTGCGCTGCGGGATGCGCTTGTCGCCCAGCAGCGTTATGTCGAACAGGCCTGGGATGCATATGCGGCGACAATCCAGGGTTATCAAGTCTCGCCGTCCGGGCAGGGGCCGACGGATACCGATTGGATTCCAGGAATGCGGGCTTCGGTACGTGACAACCGTCGGGTCGTCAAACGCGCCGGGGACAACCAGACCCTATCACTCCCGCTCAGTCTTTTAGGGGAGAATGTCATCGGTGTGTTAGGGTTCAGTCGTGAGGGATCAGCGGCGTGGACCGAAGAAGAGATCCGTATGGCTGAGTCCGTTGCGGAACAGGCGGCCCTGGCTCTAGAGAACCAGCGCTTGGTCTCGGACGTTCAGCGGCGAGCTGCCCGGTTGACCGCGGCCTCGGAGGTCTCCAGCGCGGCGACCTCAATCACCGATCTCGACGCGCTGCTGAGCCGGGTGGTCGAGTTGATCCGTGATCAATTTGACCTCTATTATGCGGGTATTTTCTTGGTGGATGCGGCTCAGGAGTGGGCCGTGTTGGTCGCCGGGAGTGGGGAGGCGGGTCGTCTGATGCTTGACCAAGGCCACCGTCTTGAGGTAGGCGGCGACTCGATGATTGGCTATTGTGTAGACACCGGGAACGCGCGCATTACTTACGACGCCAAGCGCGAGGAGCGGCGCCGTCCCCATCCCCTGCTCCCTGATACCCGATCCGAGCTTGCCCTTCCTCTGGTCAGCCGAGGCGAAGTCATCGGAGCGATGACCATTCAGGATGAGCGGCCCGGCGCGTTTACCGAGGATGATATCACGACGCTGCAGACCATGGCTGCGCAGTTGGCCAATGCGATCGCGAATGCCCGGCTGTTGGATCAGATGGAAGAGAACCTTCGAGAGCTGCGGGCCGCCACAGGTCAGTATACTCGGGAGGCTTGGCTCGCCTATCTCGATCGGCGTTCCGGCACGCAAGGATTTCGTTACCGGTTGGTCGATATGGTGTCGGTGGCGGATCGTCGACCGGAGGCCGAGACGGCTTGGCGCCAGGATCGGACGGTCGTTACCTCTTTAGACTCTGAGGTTGATCCGGTTGGTGCACGGACCGATCCTCAGGACCTCATAACAGAGGTTGAGAGGGGGGATAGCGGAGGTGCCGGGGTGGGCGTTCCTATTCGCCTTCGTGATCAGGTATTGGGGGTTCTCAACGTGCGTTTTGAGGATGACGAGGTGCCGGAGGAGACGGTGCGACTGGTGGAGCAGGTGGCGGACCGTCTGGCGCTTGCGTTGGAGAGTGCTCGGCTTTTGTCCCAGATGCGCCGGGTGGCTCAACGCGAGCGAATGATCGGAGATGTGACGGACCGGATGCGCCGGACCTTGGATTGGGATGACCTGATGCAGACGACGACCCAGGATTTGCGGGAGATGCTCAATGCGTCCCGGGTCTTTGTTCAGTGGAAACCGCCGCAGGCGGGGGGCGCGACTGACGATGGGGCGGAGGACTCATGATTGATTCGTGGAGGAGAAGCCAGGAAGTGCGACTTCGGCACACCGCGCAACTCGGTCTCGTCTTGGCCCTCGTGGCTCTGCTTGGGGGCTCGCTCAGTCTGCTTGTCTTTGTGATGACCGGTATCTGGCAGGCGTTGATCTTCGCACTGCTGATGGTTGGTGGAACTTTTGCCTTTGCGTCAGCCTATTATCTGGCGCATCGGCGGCAGGACTCACAGGCGATTCCCCTTTTGATCGTGACGCTGATGGCGATCTTCCCGGCGGTGATGCTCTTTCTTGCCGGAGGGGTTCTCTTTGTTGCTGTGATGGCCGTGATGACCTGTGGGCTTGTGACGTTGTGGCTTGCGCCCGAGGAGATGCATTCCGGTTTCCTTGTGCTAAGTGCTTTGGTTGGCGGGCTTGTGTTTGCAATCGATTGGATATCCTTGCCATGGTCTCCGTTGAGCGTGCCGTCACCGATAACGTTGCAAGCGGCGTTGATCACTGCTGGGATCGGATTGAGTGCATTGCTGATCTATCTGGCGTTCAAGGCGTACCAACGTATCGTCTCTATCCAGCGCCGACTCACCTACGCCTTTATTGCGCTTGTCTTCGCAGCTGCGATGCTGGTCAGTCTGACCTCCATCGCGGTGGGCATTCGCAACGCGCGGGAACGCGTGTTCAGTGAGTTGGAATCCATTGTCATTCTCAAAGCACAAGCCCTTAGTACCTGGGTGGATGATCTACAGTTCGCGCTTGATTCTCTCATTATTGAAGGGTACGAGCTTGATCATGCGATGTCCCTGTTGACAGCGGGTCCCGGCGGGGATGTCGAACGCAATGCTCGGTTTGAGCTCTCACGCCGTTTCTATGAGGTCATGGATCGTACCTCCTGGTATGAGGAGATATTACTGATAAGCCCCCAGGGGGAGATCGTCTTTTCAACGGATCCTGGGCGAGAGGGGCACTCGGTCGTTTCGGAACTCTATTATAACAAGGGGTTGGAGAGCCCTTACGTGCAGCCACCTATCTACGACCCGGAACGTGAAGAGCTTGTGATGTTCTTTGCAAAACCCCTGAAGAGACCTGGTGGGTTGACGTCGGGCGTTTTGGCTGCTCGCTCCAGTGCTTCGCAGATCAATCGGGTGATGGCGACGGATACATTAGGTGACACCGGGGACGTTTATCTGGTCGGGCCGGATTTTCGGATCGTCACCCAAGTACGAGAGCACCCCGGGTTCGAGCTGGTTCACAGTCAGGGTATCGATCAGGTGATGATCGAGCGTCCGGAACTGGAGCGGGATACCTATGACGACTATCGCGACATTCCCGTCTTAGGGGTATATGCCTGGGTGCCGAAATTGCGATCGGGTGTTGTCGCTGAGTTTGATGCGATGCAGGTATTACGGGGGGCGCGCCTGACGCTTGTTGTGAACACGGTGGCCGGTCTGCTGGTCATCGGTGCGGCCGCGTGGGCCTCTGTCCTCATCTCCCGTCAGATCACCGGTCCCCTGCTTGTCCTCTCCGATGTCGCGGCTGATATCTCCCAGGGCAAGCTTGACCGTACTGTCCCTGTTGGGCGAGAGGATGAGATTGGTGTCTTGGCTCGGGCCCTCGACGTGATGACCCGGCGCCTGCGGGGGTTGATCGGTGATCTTGAGGCGCGGGTTCAGGAGCGCACGCAAGGCCTTCAGGCGGTGATGGATGTCTCCCAAGCGACGAATTCACTCTTGGATCTCGACGCGTTGTTGCCGCAGATGGTTGGATTGGTGAAGTCCCGTTTCGATCTTTATTACGTGGGCCTTTTTCTCCTGGATGAGGATCGGGTGTCCGCTGTGCTCCAGGCGGGGACCGGACATGCCGGGCGTGTGATGCTTGCCGAAGGCTGGCGCCTGCCGGCCGGCGGACAGTCCATGATCGGGCGTTGTATGGCATTGGGTGAGCCCTTGAGCAAGCAAAGCGAGGGGGAGAACGTGGTGCAGTTTGAGAATCCTCATCTGCCCGAGACCCGGTCCGAGTTGGCGCTCCCTCTCAGATATGGTGAGGAGATAATTGGAGCCATGACCGTTCAGAGCCGGGAAGAGCAAGCGTTCGACGACACGGACATCGCCGTCTTTCAGAATATGGCCGATCAGGTCGCCGTGGCTGTCGAGAACGCGCGTCTCTTCTCCCAGACCCAATCTGCCCTGGAGCGTGCGCGCAGAGCGCAGCGTCATTATCGGACCACGGCGTGGTCGGAGTATCTGGACACGCGATCGGTGAACGGGTACGACCGTCGCGGGGCGCTGGTCGATGCATTGGAGGGCGATCTGCTCCCGGAGGTTGAGCCGGTCATTCGTGCGGGGGAGACCCGGCAAGAGGCGGGGAGCTTGCGGGTTCCCATTATGCAGGGCGATACGGTGGTCGGGGTGTTAGGCATTGAGCGCGAGACCCCCTGGACGTCCGAGGACGTGGCCCTCGTGGAGACCCTTGCCGATCAGTTGGCCTTGACGGCCAACAACCAGCGGCTGCTTGATGAGACGATGCGGCGTGAGGCGCGCGAGCGTATGCGGGCTGAGGCCGCAGCGAGGATGCGTGAGCCTTTGGGCTTGGATGAGGTCCTAAAGACGGCCGGCCGTGAGATTCGACAGGCGTTGGGTCTGGATGAACTGGTGCTGCGATTGGTTGAGCCGGGCCCGCGCGAGCCAGAGACAGAGAGGTAGGAGGAAGTCCACGATGCTGGATTGGATACGTCGGTTGACGGCAACCCCGACCTTTGAGGATGAAAATAAAGCGCGTGCGGCCCGGGTGTTGAACGATTTCCTGTGGGCTTTGATGCTTGCTTCTTTGTTTCTGATACCTGTTTTGCACATCTTCTCTCCTCGGACGCGATTGGTACTCGATCTTATCTTTGTCACGGTTGCAACAGTCTCAGGCTTGATGTTGTTTCTGCTGCGTTGGGGTCGGGTGCAGCTGCTGGGAGCTGTGATCTCCTCGGTGTTATGGATGGCCTTTACGATCCCGGTCTACAGTTATGATGGGATCAACGATTCGGCCGTGGTGGGGTACTTTGTGGTCATCATTATGTCGTCGTTGATCCTCGGATCCGGCGCTGTCTTCATCTTTGGGCCGCTGACGATCGCAGCTTTGACCGGTGCGTATATCTTGCAGCGCAATGGCTATATCGTACCCGTTCTGGAGATGCCCCCCTCCCTGATCGATTACCTCATTGTTCTCATTGCGTTTAGTATGACGGCGCTTCTCCTGCGAACGGCTGTCCGCCGGATCGCCTGGGGATTTCATCAGGCACAGCGTAACGAAGCTGCACTTCTGGAAACGAACCAGGAGCTTCGGGAGAGCCGCGATCGATTGGAGAGCCAGACTCGCGAGCTGGCACAGCGGACCCAGTATCTTGAGGCGGCTGCCCGGGTGGCCCAGGAGACGACGGCCGTTTTGGAGATGAATCGCCTGCTGCGCCGTGTGGTAGAGATTATGGCCGAGCAGTTTGATCTAAATCGGCTGCGGATCTTTATCGTTGATGACTCGCAGACGTGGGCGTCCGCCGCGATCCAGGCCGAAGTGCTCCCGGATCAGACGCTTAAGACGATTGAGGAGACGTCCCTCCAGTTTCGGGTGGGTGAGGAAAGCCCCATTGGATACGCGACGAAGTCGGGTGAGCCCTATGTCACCGGTGACGTCCAGAACGATCCGTTGTTTTCGCGTATGCGGGATGTGGAGGGCACCCGATCGGAGATGGTGCTGCCGCTGGTTGCCCGGGGGCAGATTTTGGGTGCACTCGACGTGCATAGTGCGGCGGTGAACGTTTTTGAGGACGAGGATGTCCGGATGATGATGGCGCTCAGCGATCAGGTTGCTGTTGCCCTTGACAACGCACGGCTCTTCCAGGAGGCGCAGGAGGCCTTAGTAGCTGAAAGACAAGCCCGTGGAGAGATGGCCCGGGAGGCATGGGGCCGTTTATTGGAGACCCGACCGGATTTAGGCGTGGTCGTGGATGCCCGTGGTGCGACGGAAACCATCCCCGCGATGCGTCCGGGGATGGAGGAAGCCCTTCGTGTAGGCGGGGTTGTTAAGAAGACGGCCCCAGATGCGATGCGGTTGGCCCTGCCGATCCGGGTTGGCGGCGAGATCATCGGTGTGATTGAGGGACGTCGGTCCGGACGTCCGGGTGATTGGAGTCAGGATGAAATCGCGTTGATTGAAACGCTGACCGATGAGTTGAGCGGCGCGCTGGAGCGGGCGCGGCTTTATCACGATTCTCAGCGCCTGGTTGCTCGTGAGCGGGCGATTGGTCAGGTTATGCAGGAAGTCCGTCGATCCTTGGAGTTGGAGGCCGTGCTGCAAGCGGCAGCCGATGAGATTCGCAACGCTATGCAGTTGGAGCGAGTTTCGGTTAGGCTAACCCCGCCGAATGGTCAGGAGTGAGGACCCCTATGTCATGGAATCAACGTAAGATGCCTCGTGAGCCTGAATTGCCGGACAGTCACGCCGGTTTGGGGAGCGAGGGTGGAGTCTTTTCAAGTCTGGAAGGGTGGCGCCGTCAGTCCGTCAGGCGAACGGTCCGCTTTATGGCGGTATGGATGGTAGCTATCTTCGGTGTGCAGGTTGTGATGGCCCTGAACCGAGGCCGGGACTGGCAGGTGCCTATCTATGTGGCGGTCTATATTGGGTTTGTCTTCGTTGCGTTTGCCCCTCAGGTTAGTTATCGACTGCAAACGATTGTGCTCCTGGGGATGCTCTATGGTATAGGTTTGATCCGCTCTGTCGATATGGGCGTTTTGGGCGGGATTGCTGCGCTTTGGTTCGCCGCTGTCGTGTTGGCCGGGCTTTTCTTGGGGTGGTGGGCCGGTGTCATCACCCTCGCTGTCTGTTTTATATCTGCATTGTTGGTGGGGTGGCAATTTTCGGTGGGGGCGCTCACCGTGATGGAAAGTGGTTTTTTGACAAGCAATACGGACCTTAGGACCTGGGTTTCCGTGGCGGTAGGTCTCGTGATTCTTGGGGGAGGCATCGTCCTTGCCCAGCAGCATTTACTTTCAGGGGTTGTCCACGCGCTGTCCCGTAGTCGCACATCGGCTCGGGCCTTGTCAGAAGCTCAGCAAATGCTGGAATCCCGCGTCGCCGAGCGGACCTCGGATTTGGAGAAGCGAGCCCGCTATCTGCAAGCGACGGCGACGGTGGCCCGTGATGCGGCTTCAATTCTGGACGTCTCTGAGTTGTTATCCCGGGTGGTGAGGTTGGTCAGTGAGCAGTTTCAGTTTTATCACGCTGGCCTTTTTCTGATTGACGACAGTGGCGAGTGGGCGGAGCTAAAGGCTGCATCCAGCGAGGGCGGACAGAGGATGCTGGCGCGCAATCATCGCTTGCAGGTCGGTGTCCAAGGGACGGTCGGTTACGTTGCCGCACGGGGGATTCCCCGTATTGCCCTCGACGTAGGGGAGGACGCCGTCTATTTCAGCAATCCCGACCTTCCGGAGACACGGTCGGTGATGACGTTGCCGCTCCGGGCGCGCGGCGAGATCATCGGCGTCCTCGACGTTCAAAGCCGGGAGCCTGCGGCTTTCACGGAGGAGGATATCTCGGTGCTCAGTTCGTTGGCGGATCAGGTAGCGGTCGCGATCAGCAATGCGCGTCTCTTCGAGCAGGTGCAGCAGAGTGTGGATGCGGAGAGACGGGCGATGGGCGAGCTGACGCGCGAAGCGTGGATGGCTTTGGTGCGATCGCGTCCTGACCTGGGATTTGTCAGTGACCACCGGGGTACTTATCAGATGGAGGGGGAGGAGTGGCGACCTGCGGAGAAGCGGGTGATTCAAATTGGCGCATCGACGATCCCAAATGAGGATCCCTCGGTTTTGGCCGTGCCCGTAAAGGTCCGCGATCAGGTTATCGGCGTGATTCACGCGCAGCTTTCGGAACAGGAAGAGGCTTGGAACCGAGATCGGCGTTCCTTGATGGAAGCGTTGGCTCAACAGTTGGGCACAGCGTTGGAGAGCGCCCGTCTCTACCGGCAGACCCAGCAGCGTGCAGCCCGGGAGCAGTTGACGATTGAGATCTCGGATCGCATTCGTTCGTCTCTGAATATTGATACGATTCTTCAGACGGCGGTTCGGGAGATCGGTGAGGCCATGGACGTCCATGATCTCAGCATTGAGTTCCAGCAAGAGCCGACGTATGAAGAGATGTAGGCGGAACGGCAGGGGGATGGATATTCGTTTAAAACGTATGCGGTTTGAAAAAGAGGATGTCAGCGTATGAACGATAACCTGAGCCCGATTGAGGTCAGAGCGCGAGACTTTCTTGTCTCTATGGAAACGATGGGCGGGCGTTTTGCGAGGCAGTTTCTCCCCACGGCGATAGGATTGTTAATGGGGGTTATCGCGGTTTTTATGGGCCTCTACTTCTGGTTGGGACCGGATTGGCAATGGTTAGCGATGGTCGGGGCTTACGTTCAGGCTTTTGTTCTCTTTGCGGTTGCCTATCTCTTAGCCCGGCGTGAGCGCGTGGAGCTGGCGGCTTTGGTCATCGTGATCGCAATCAATGTGGTCTCCATCGTCGGGACGTTGACGATTGAATGGTGGTTGCCCATCAGCGCGATGATGGGGTTTGCTGCCTTAGTCCTTGGGGCAGCGATTGCCGGTGGAAAGGTGCAGATTGCGTTCTTCCTGATCACCGGATTTGGGTTTGTATTGAATATCTGGTTGTCCGATGCGGACGTGGTTGCGAAGCTTTCCCCGCCCCTATGGGTCCGCTCCAGTCTGTGGATGGTCTACAGTATTATCTTGCTGCTTGTCACCGGGTTGTTTTTCTCTTTTCGGTCTAAGTGGTTCGGGCAGGCGCTCAAACAAATCCGTGAAAGTGCGGATATGCTGCGGGAATTACGTCACGAAGCGGCGTCTGACGCGGCTCGTTGGGAGCATCACCGGCAAAGGTTGGAGTTCGTGGCGGAGAAAGCGCGATCCATAGGTGCAACTCTTGATCCACAGACACTCTGCTCAGAGATTGTGTCGCAGTTAGGCGAAAGGTTTGGCTTCTATCACGTGTCATTCTTCCTGGTGGATGCCACGGGCCGGCGCGCGCGACTGGAGGCCGCGACGGGTCGGGAAGGACGGACGCTTCTCGCCGAAGACTATGAGGTGGAGGTGCGCGCACTTGGGTATCTGGGCGACGTGCTGGTTCGTGGACAAGCGCGCACCACCCAGCACACGTCGAACCGCTCAGAGACGACAGGCGTTCTTGTGGAACTCCCCGAAACCGAGTTGGCGGTTGCCGTCCCGCTGCGCGGGCGTGATAATCATGTCTTGGGAGCCGTCGAACTCCATAGTCGAGACGCGTCAATGACCGAGGAGGACGTCTCCTTGCTGCAGCTTTTGGCCGACGTTTTGGCGTCGGCTATTGGCAATATGCGTTTGCTTGATCGGCTTCAAGAGAGTTTGGAGACCGAACGCTCGCTGGCCGGGTCGGGCTCTCAGCGAGCTTGGCAGGAGTGGATGCAGGTGAGTGCTACAAAGGGATATCGATATGGGCATTCTGGCGTCCAATCGATTGAGGGTCCCGAAGATCGAGGACTCTCTCCCGATACCTCCGACGAGGAGAGCAGGGATCTGCAGGGTATCTCTTTGCCGCTGACGACCACGCAGGGGTATTCGTTGGGCACACTCACAGCGCGTAAATCAGGAACTTGGAGCGAGGCGGATAGGGTCCTGCTCCGGTCCCTGCTGGAACAGGTGGAGCAGACGTTGGAGAACGCCCGGCTTTATCAGGATACGCAGCGCCGTGCGTTGCGTGAGCAGCTTTCGCGTCAGATCACGGATCGCATCCGCTCCGCTCCGGACGTTGAGGAGGCGATGCGTCGGGCTATCGCAACCCTCGCCGAGGTGACCCAGGCACGGGAGATGGTCGCGGTGATTCAGCCTGAATCGACCAACGATCCGGAGGATACCGACAAAGGAGAGGCATCGAATGCGTGACCAGACTCTGACCAAGCAGCGAACAGGTGGCGGTCGTCTTTCGGTGCGACGTGCCGACGTCCTCCATTCTGTGACGAGATTGAGCATCATAGGACTCCTTGTGTTGATGGGACTCCATACGGTCGTTCATTCGTTCAGCCCCGAGTATCCCTTTTCGGCACTCTTTACGGCGAGCGTGTTTGTGATGGTCGTCTTGCTCCTGACCCTTTACCTCCTGCAAAAGCGGAAGATAGATCTTGCGGTGACGGTCTTTTTTGTGGGTACTTACGTGGGACTAGCTCCCGCAGTCTACTTTCTAGGTGGATTGACCGGTCCTCTGATGCCTGGATATTGGGCGTTATTGCTCTTCGCCGGTTTTATCGGCGGACAACAGGCGATGAAGCGCTTGCTCTTTCCCACGCTCGCTCTTGCCGGAGGGTTTTTGCTGTTGGAGTATCTGGGATGGATCCCGGACGTCGGGCTCAGCGATCTGGTCCTTCGTTTCTTGCATTTTGGCGTGTTTGCGGTTGTAATTGTGGTCACCATCATGATTTTGACCCGGTTCCAACGTGTGAATGAGGAGTCATTGGAGGCGTTGGAAAGCCGTCGTGTGGAGCTTGCGCAGGCGATTATGGATGCGGAGACGGCACGACGCGCTGAGTCTAAAGCCCGCGAGCAAGAGGTCGTCATCGGGCAAAGGCTGCGTCAGCGGGTCGACGAGTATGTTGCATATCTGCAAAGAGTCGTCGAGGGTGACTATGAGGCGAGCCTGGATTTGCCTGAAGAGGCAGAGCAGGAGACGACGCGTCAGCTGATCATCTTGGGGCGTTACCTGCAGCAGACGGTGGCGGCTTTGGTTGAGGCGATCGAGGAAGCTGAGTCGACGCAGCGTCTTTACGTCCGCCAGTCCTGGGAGGCATTACGTGAGTCGAAACGAACGCCGACCGGATATCGCTATGTGGATCAAGACGTCCAAGTGGACGAAGATGCGTGGCTGCCTCTGATGGATGTGGCCTCCGCTCGAAGCGAACTGGTTCTGGATGAGGAGACGCAGAGTCTTGCGATTCCCTTGAGCATTCGCAACCAAGTCATTGGGGTGATGGGGCTCGAACGCGATCAGGACAATGGGAGCGGGTGGCATCGCGAGGATTTGGCGTTGATTCAGGACGTCATCGACCAGTTAGCCCAGACCATCGACCGTTTGCGCCTGCTCGATGACATCAGTCGTAGCGCTGCGCTGGAGCAGACGATTGGTGAGGTGACCTCCCATATCCGAGCTGAGGTGGAGATCGAGTCGGTCGTGGAGCGGGCGTTGACGGAACTGGCCGAGGCCCTTGATGCAGAGCGAGGCGCGATTCAGCTTTCCTTCGAGAGAGAGGAAGAGGTTGCATGAGTCGACAACGTAAGCTAACGTTTGGCGCTATACAACGGGTCTGGCGACGTTTGATCGCGGTTGACCTCGAACAGGATCACCTTGCTCGTCGTGGCGAGTTGTTCAACAAACTGATGGTTGTGGCCACACTCGTCTCCATCATCGTCTCTGTGATGGTCTTGATTGCGGGCCGGCGCGATGTGTTTCCTGTGACTCAGGATGTGAATCAAGCGGTGCTCTTTCCGGTCGGTTTTGTCCTCTTGAACGGTCTCGGTTTTGCCTTGGTGAAGCGTGGATACGTCCAAGTTGTTGTCAGAGCGTATGTATGGATCAGCTTTGTGGCTATCCTTCTGGGGGCCGCTCTCCTGAGTGGCGCTCAGTCGGTGGCGTGGATCCTGTTGTTCTGGCCCGTCACGCTTGCTGGAACGCTGCTCAAACCTCGGGATGGTCTTCACTTTTCCGTGATTGCTCTTGGTTTTTATGTCATAGCCTGGCTGGCTCAGCGCGCGGGCCTCTACCAACCTCTGATTGCGTCATCTGCTGAGAGCTTCCGCTTTATTGGGTTGGGACTTACGTGGTTGATGTTGATCACGATTGCGGGTATTGTGAATTTCGTTAACGTCAGCACGCTGCGATTGACGGTTAGCGAGCTCGAGGAGACCACACAGGCTCTTGATCGGGCTCGCAGCGAGATGGAAGAAGAGGTCGAAGCACGGACTCAGGAACTCCGCACCCGGGCGGAGCAATTCCAGGCGATTGCAGAATTGAGTCGGGTCGCCGTAGGTATTCGCGATATGGAGACCCTCTTGAGCACGGCTGTGGATCTGATCGCGGAGCAGTTAGGCTTCTATCACGTGGGACTTTTTCTCCTGGAGGCCGATGATGACTGGATCGCGTTGCAAGCGGCCTCGTCGGAAGGCGGTAAGCGGATGTTGGCGCGGTCTCATCGACTGCGCGTAGGGCAGGAGGGTATCGTGGGGTACGTGGCGGAGACCGGACTCCCTCGTTTTGCCTTTGACGTGGGCGAGGATCGAACGTGGTTTTCAACGCCTGAGCTCCCGGAGACCCGCTCGGAGATGGCCCTTCCCCTGATATCGTCGGGGCGGATGATCGGGGTGTTGGATATCCAGACGAGGGAGCCGGCGGCTTTTGATGAGGGGGACGTAGCTAGGTTCCGTGTTGTGGCCGGGACGGTTGCCGTCGCCCTTGACAACGTCGAACTCTTTGAGGATATGCAGGAGACGTTGGCCCACCTGGAGCGCTATCAGGAACAGGATGCGGTCCGGGCGTGGCGTCAGGCCCTATCCCGTCGGAATATGTCGGTGGATTATGCGTATGCCTCCGGGAGGGTGCGCGAGGGAGCAGGCGGAGCCAGGTTGGACGAGACGGCCCGAGAGGAAGGCCGGGTGGTGCAGGAGGAAACGGAGGACGGCCGGTACCGTTTGGCCGCCCCGGTCTACGTCAGTGGACAGCGTCTCGGTAGTCTGACCTTTGAGCGCTCTGGTGCGTGGTCCGACGATAGTGTTCGCCTCGTGGAGTCCGTGGTTGGGCAGTTGGACTTGGCCTTGAACAACGCCCGGCTCCTCGAACAGACGCGGTTGCAGGCAAACCAGGAGGCGGCCCGAGGTGAGATCGTGGGCCGCATGCGAGCGCTTACCAGCACCGATGCGATTTTGCGGAGCGCGGCAGAGGAGCTGGGGCGCGCGCTCCAGGTTGAGCGTAGCCGCATTCAGTTGGTCACGTTCGCAGAGCCAGGA
>DAOTTS010000068.1:0-35929 GCA_034437735.1 Anaerolineae bacterium | reverse complement strand
CATACCCGTGCGGGCCTCATCCCCGTACGGACGATTTCATCCGCAGCCCGCCCGGCGATAAAGTCGCCGGGCTATATCACAACGTCCCGTTAACGGGACTTACCCTATTGCCTCGCAGGTCCTAAGCCCGATTTATCGGGCATCGCACAATAGTCACGTATCATCACAACGCACACATAGCATCCCACCAGACACGATCCTCCACCTCATAGGTCTCCGAAGCCTCCTTGACGTTCACCTCATCTTGATCCCCAATCCGCTCCAGGATAGGAATCAGTGTTTGATCCTGATGATGTGCTTTTTGACGTGAAACATACGCAACGTAATTCGGCAACCGCTTGCGGTCGAAAGAGAACGCGGCATATTCTGCCTGCCAATAGAAGACAGAGGTATGGGAACCCATACTATTGAAACGGGCAGAGGCAACTCCCTTCACCTGTCCGATGAATCGAGCCACCGCGATCCTGGGCGGAATCGAAACCACCATATGCACGTGATCCTCAACACCATTCAGCGCAAAGACCGTCGCCCCCAGGCCAACCGCTTTTCCGCGCAGAAATCCGTAAATGACAGGCTCAACCTCGGCGGTCAATAACGGTGTGCGGCGTTTGGTCGCCCAGACCAGATGATAATAGAGCTGACAAAAAGGCATCGATACCTCCCTAGCACTTCAAATGGAATATGATCTACGCTCACACCCAATTCAAGCCTGATTCGTCGTGCAGCTTCATCTGTGGCCCGCCCCCAAGCCCGATTCATCGGGCGTCGCGGGATAGCACGGGTAATTCATACCCATGCGGGCTTCATCACCGTGCAACCAGCTTCATCCAAGACCTACCCCCCAAACACATCCTTCACCGCCTCCAGATACCCATACCCGTGCAGATCGTCGGGCTGGAGATAGCTGGTCTCGGTCCACTCGTTCCAACTGTTGACGGTGATCAACGGCGGCTGATCGGGGTGAGCATCGGCGTACGCGCGGGCCCGCACCAGGGCCCTCTTGACCTGCGCCGGCGTGTTGTTGGTGACCACGCCGGGACGCAGCGTCTTGAAGCGGGGGTTGTTGTCCCAACCCACGGAGACGTGGGGGAAATACGGGATGTCATAGGTGGCATCCATCGCCTCCCACTCGTTGACCATATCCGGGATAATCTCCGCGTAATCCCGATCGACGTCGGTATAGTGGACCATCTGATAGTGCGTCTGGCTGTCGAATCCAAGCCGCTGGACGATGGCATTCGGGGTCGCGGTGGCGCCGGCATCCACGCCGCTGAGGTTGAGACGGTCGGCGCCCCAACTCGTGAGCTGTAGGTGCAGGCCCGGCAGACCGGCGGCGACCGCCCGCTCCCGCCACCAGGCCAGTGCGTCAGCGGTCGCCTCGACGCCGCCCAGACCGCCGACCAGATTGTTGAGGTCGTAAATCATGAAGACCGGCTTGCCGTCGATCGTGTAGTAAGACGGATGGGTGAAGTACCGCTCGATCAACCGCAGGGCCACGCGCTCAAACTCGGGCCGGTCCACCGCCGCCTCCCAGATGACGTTGCCGCCGACGTGGGCGAGACGTTTGTCCCAAATATGAGTGACGTCGTGGTTGGCCCACATCAGGTAGAAGCGGACGCGGTCGTGGTTGCGGGCCTGGAGGTAGCCGTTATTGAGGCACGTCTCCAGGAACGGACGCCTGTCGTACCAGTACCAGTCGTAGATAAAGACGTTGACGCCATGATCGGCCGCCGCATCGATCTGCATTTCCATCACGTACGGGTCGGCCTCGTTGCAGTACCCCCACAACGGCCGGCGGGGCCACGTGTGGCCCGGATACTTGGCCGTCGCCTTGCGCACCGTCTCCCATTCGCCGTTCCCCTCCGGCCAGAACATCCGGGTCCGCGGCTCGTCGCCGGTGTAGGCGGGCCAGATATAGGCAGCCACGTCATACGCTTGTCTGCGATTCGTCATTGACAGATCCTCTCCTTATCAGATACCGTGGGCGTCTTCAGATATGCTTACCACCACCCTGCCATTCGTTTATTCGTTTGATATTCGTGGTCGGCCGCCACATCCATCGCAGATTGCGGCGGTGTGAGGTGTCGAAGCACGGATGGGTGATGGAGAACTGCAGAAAGCCGCCGGGCCTGAGGACGCGGTATGCCTCGGCAAGCACCCATGCCGTCTCCGGGATGTCCATGAAGCTCATAAACCCGGTGGCGAAGTCGAAGGCGCCCTCGGCAAAGGGCAGCGCGACTGCGCTGGCAACGCCGTAGTCAATCGGCGACGACCCCGCCGTCTCCCTATCTGAGGCGTGGCGGACGAAGGCCTCGGCGATGTCGATCGCCGTCATCTGCGCGCCCCGTTGGGCCAGCAGCCGGGTGTTCGTGCCCTCCCCGCACCCGACGTCCAACCCGCGAAGGCCCGCCACGGCCGGCAGCATCGCCAGAAACGCCGGGGTGTTGAACGCATCCCGATACGTGTCATACCCTGCCCGGGAGAGCCGCGTCCACACCTCGGCGTTCTCGTTCCACAGACGGCCTACGTGCCTATGATCCATACCTGTCCTTCCTCCTATGCATCGACGTTCGCCGGCACCTACCTACGAACGGAATCTGACGATCCCTGACGGACAAAAGAAGGGGGCTACCGCGCCTCACCCTGCGTCACCTGGGTCATACAGAGGATCGCCAGCAGGAAGAAGAACGGCGTGACCACGAAGATGAGGTTGTAGTTGCCCCCGAACCACTCCACGATATAGCCGTTGATCGTCGGCCCGGCGACCGCCGCCAGCTGCGAGGCGATGTAGTAGAATCCGGTGTAGGTGCCCACGTCCGCATCCGAGGCCGCCGTGTCCACCACCATCGGAAGCGAGTTGATGTTCACGAGCGCCCAGCCCATACCCCCGATTCCCATCACCGGCCAGATCAACCGGGCGTCTCTCAGGAAGAAGTTAGCCAGCAATAGCGTGCCGAAGATCGTCAGGCCCAGGGTGATCGTCCGTCGCCGGCCCAGGCGCCCCGCGATATAGCCGGAGGGCACGGCAAAGATAAGAAACGACAGCGACGCGACGCCCATCAGCAGGGGAGCGCGCCCGGTGGAGAGCCCCAGGACGCTCACCCCGTAGGAGCTCAAGAAGGTTTCGACCGCGTTGTAGCCCACAAACCAGCAGAAGATCGCGCCCATCAGAAAGAACAGGCTGCGGCGCACATCGGTCGAGACGCGCTTGAGCCCGGCTAGCGCACCCAGGCCGCCCTCGCGCTCCACCTCCTCGAAATCGCGCCGCTCCCGGACGAAGACAAAGAGCATCAGCACCGCCAGGGCCATCAGGAGGCCGCCGAACGCAAAGGGCACCATCCGTCCCTGCTGGTAGAGAAAGCTGCTTCCCAGGGTGGCGATCAGCGTGCCGATCCCGCCCATCAGGTTGATCACGCCGTTGGCCTGCGAGCGCAGCGGACTGGGGGTCAGGTCGGGCATCAACGCAATGACCGGTGTGCGAAACGCCGCCATCGCGGTGAGAAAGACGCCGATCGCGGCCATAAAGAGCGCCAGGGAGCCGCCCAGCGCCCCGGCCTGCCCGCTCTGGGAGGGCGGAATCGTCCCCACGGCCATCGGGATCAGAACGAACGCCACGATGGAGATCGGCGCCAGCACGAGGATGAAGGGCTTGCGGCGCCCGAACCGCGTCCACACCCGGTCGCTCCACATCCCGATGATGGGGATGAGAAAGAAAGCCGCCACGTTGTCCAGCGTCATAATCAGGCCGGTCAGCCCGGCCCGGAGGCCGAACCCGACCTCGCCCCCGGCGTCGAACTGGGGATTGCCCGCCTGCAAGAAGATGGGCACGTACGCGTTGTAGAGCGTCCACATCACACTGATGCCGAAGAACCCAAACCCGATGAGCAGCGTCTTGCCGTAGTCAAGCTTGCGCGCCTGCGCCTGAGATTGATCCGTCATGCCACCCCCTTGAGATGATGAAGCGTATTCAATGACCCCAATCGGTCTATTTCTACTCCGGTTTTGGCGAGGCGTCAAGCGCGCAAGGGTAGAGTTTAGGGCAATCGCAGTTAATGGGATTTTGAGAGAGGTCTAGACAATCGACGGCAATCCCCCCCTCTAACTCCCCCCCGGCGGGAGGGAGAACCCGAGCTTTGAGGGTGAAGTATCCAACTGCGACTGCCCTAGGGTAGAGTTCCCTCCCGCTGGTGGGGAGTCAGCGGTCAGGCGTGTTGAGGTTCGGCCTCGGTCTTCACCTGGGAGGCCGCAGATTTCTTGAAGGGGCGGAGCACCAGCACGAAGAGCAGCGCCGCAATCATCCGTCCGATGCCGGAGATGGCAAAGTCGACCTCGTAACTCCACCGGCGGATCACCCAGTCGCCGATGAAGGGAGCGATCATATTCGCCAATCGAAGCACCGTGGTATTGAGCGCGGCCGACGGGGTGCGGTGCGCCTCATCGGGTATGTCCAGCAGCAGGTTGATCGCCCCCATCTGGAACCCAGCCCAGAGAAAACCGCTCGGCAGGGAGACAAAGACGATGTGCCACGGCTTCGTCGCGAAGATCCAGATAAAGGGCATAACCGGAATGATCAAGGCGCAGAGACTCAGGACCCACCGGGGCCCCTTCCTGTCCACCAACCCACCCCAGAAGCGCTGTCCAAAGAGCCGGCTCACAGAGGAGACGGTGACCAAAATGCCGATCACCGCCGTGGGACTCAAAAGCACTTCCTTCTGATAGACCTTGAAGTACGGCCCGCCCAGCTGGCGGGCGAAGTTCCAGAAGAACCGGACCAGAAGATACCACACGAACAGGCGGTTGCTGCGCAGGGCATCCCATATCGATCCGCCCTGCTTGTCCGCCTCCACGCTGCTCTGCACGGAAAGCTCGGGGATCCGGGTGATGGTGTAGGCCCCCAGCACGCCGAAGACGAACGAAATACACAACCCGACCTGATACCCTCCCGGTTCGCCGATCGCACCGATCATCCAACCCGCCAACGGAACCAGAATCGCAGATCCCAGGGCCATGACCATCTTGCGGGTGCCCATGTAGCGCCCGCGAATCCCCTCCGGGATCACGGCGCCGAAAAGCGAGACCAGGGCCGGATTGTAGAGACCGATGAAGAGGAATCGCAGCCCCAGGACCAGAATCACCGAGTAGACCAACATCTGCCCGGAGAGCAAGAGCGGCGCGATGGCAGCGAAGAGCAGCGCAAAGCGGCGGAGGCCGGCAAAGAGGGCCACGTGCATGCGGGGCTTGCCCCAGCGGCGCGCGATCAGCGCGCCCGGGATCGGGCTCAGCATCCCGAAGAAGCTGGCCGCCGAGCTCAGCCATCCCACCTGCGTGCGCGTCGCACCGATCGAGAGCAGATAGAGCGGGAGGTAGCTGGCATAGAATGCACCCGCGCACGAGAGGAGAAAACCAAAAAGCCAGAGCTGTTTGAGGCCCTTATGGTAGCGGCTGTGCGCCCCCTGGACACCAAAGAGATCCAGGTTGCGGATGGTACTGACCAGACGGGATTGTTTCAGGCGTCTACGGAAAGCCGCACGTCGCGCGGCCTTCGGGTCCTGATGCGGGGCCCCATCCTGGGGGTCCCCATCCTGATGCTCGTCGTCCTGTCGATCGTCGCTCATAGGCAGGGAGATCGCTCGTTATCTCTCCGTTTTTCGGTTTGAATAAGGAGTATAACGGACCCGCGAGATTCTACAAGTTGAGAAGTTAGAAGTGGGCTAATACCGGATCGAGACCGGCGTGCCGATATGCGCCCACTCGTAGAGCAACCGCGCCTCGTAGGTCCCCAGGACGATGCAGCCGAAGGAGATCGGCGTGCCCAGATAGCCGGCCCAGAGCGTCTGCCCGCCCGGCGTCTCCGGCAGCGCGTGAATCCCATTCTCCATCGAACCCGCCCAGTAGATCCCCAGCCAGTAGGGCATCCAGATATTCCAGGTCGAGCCGTAGGCGTTGGGGATCTTGCTCTGAACCCGGAACTCACCGGTGCGCGTGTAGGTCGGCGCCCGACCGCTGGAGGCGACGAACGAGTAGACGAGTTGGTCGCCCTGGTACGCGTAGAGGTGCTGCTCCGACAGGTCGATGACGATAAGCTGGCCCGCCCCGGTCGGGGCGGGCGCCGAGCCCTTGAGCCGCAGGGTCTGCCCGACATAGAGTGACGACGGGTTCGCGATCCCATTGAGCGCCGAGATCGAGGCGACCGACGTGCCGAAGCGCGCCGCGATCTGGGTCAGCGTGTCACCCCGCTGGACCGTGTAGGTCTCAGGGGTCGATGGGGGCTCCGAGGCCCCCTCGGTCGCCTCTGCCGGCGCGTCCGGCGTAGGGGTCGCCGTGGCACCTGCACCCGCATCCGCGTCCGTCTCAGGAATTGAGGTCTCCGTCGAATCGGCCGGCGTGTCCATCCCCGGCACGATCAGCTCCTGTCCGGCATATAACAGATTGCCCATCACCAGGCCGTTCACCGTCATCAGCGACCAGCGACTGACCCACAACTTGGCCGCGATCCCCGTCAAGGTATCACCCGGCTGCACCACGTACGTCCGCGCGTCGAGCGCGGGCGAGCCCGGCGTCGGCACGGGCGTCGGCTCGTCCGCCTCCGGGTCGGGAGGGGTCAGCGGCGTCTCCGGCGGCGTGACGTCAGCCCCACCGGGAATCGTCAGCCGCTGGCCGACGTAGACGTACACCGAATCCATCCCGTTCGCCGCCTGGATGGCATCGACTGTGGTCCCATAGTAAAGGGCAATGCGAAAGAGGTTCTCACCCGGCTGCACGACGTGAACAGCGGCGTCCTGCGCCCATACGGGGGCGACGGCGCTCAACAGCAGACTCAGCACCAGCAGACATCCCAGGCCCCTACCTATCCGATCCATACGCTGAACTCCCAAGAATTCATAAGCACACGAAGAAAGATATGACAGCAACTCAATGGGTCGCACACGCGATGCAGGGGTCGAAAGCCCGCACCACCCGCCCCACCGCCCGCTCCAACTCTAACTTGACCTCATCCCGCGAGACGTACCGCTCCGCAGCCACGCGCAGCGCCCGCTCAATGGCCAACATATTGTGAACCGTGGGGATGACGAACTCGGCTTGGGCGATCTTCCCGTCCTGCACCTCATAATGGTGGATCAGGGGACCGCGCGGCGCTTCGACCAGTCCGAACCCTTCCCCGTCACGCGGCTCGTACGGCTCGCTGGGATCTCCGTCGTCCAGGGGCTCTTCAAGGATCTCCATTGCCCGCTCGATCGCGTACACCAGCTCGACGCCCCGCGCGAGATCGAAGAGCATAATCGCGTGCGCCGGCTGCCCGAAGGCCTCGTGAAACCGTGAGATATAACGGTCCGCGGCGGGCGTGCCCATCTCGTCGATGAGATTGATCCGGGCCAGGCTGTTGGCTCGCAGCACGTTCCCCTCGAAACTGGTCTGGGGCGCGTAGCTGTAATCGGTCTCCTCCATCGACAGGAACTCACGGAAATTGGAGGCCTGAAAGATCGTACAGACGTCCCCATCGTCACAGCCCATCACCCGGAGCAGATCGCCGTAATAATTAGGACGCGGACCGGCCACCGAGGATATATAACACGCCGGTTGATCGTCCCCCCACGTGCCTAACCGCTCCCCCATCGCCAGCGAGGCCTCCCAGTAGTCGTCAAAGAGCGCCGAGGCCACCGGGAGCGCCCACGCGAGCTCCTCCCGCATCGAGTCCGCGGCCTCCGAGGAAATGCCGTTGGTGATGCCGCCCACCACCGCCTTCACGGGGTGGATGAACTGCCCGCCGGCCAACGTGATCAGATGGGTCCCCACCTGCCGCACTTGCAGGGCCCGGGTGGTGATATTCGACTGGACGTCCGCCGGCATCCCGCCCTCCTCGACGCCAAAGAGGCTGGCGGCATCAAAACGATCGGGCATCGTGAAGAGGAAGAGCGACGTGGCCTGGTTCTGGAGCAACTGCCCCAGCATCAGGAGCTCTCGGATCTTCAGGGCCAGCGGGGGGGGCGTCACCGCGAAGACGTCCTCCAGCGCCTTGACCGAGGCCACGTGATGGGCGGTGGAGCAGACCCCACAAATGCGGGGGACGATCACCGGCATCTGCTCGGCCGGTGCGCCCTGGACCAGATACTCAAACCCTCGAAACTCAGTCGCCTGGAAGTGCGCGGAGATCACCTCTCCATCCCGGACTTCGACCTCCACCCGGGCGTGCCCCTCAATGCGGCTCAGTGGAAATGTCAGCGTCGCCATCAGAGCACCTTCCCTTTGCGTTTCGCGAGCACGTCCTGCGCAGCGCCCTCCCCCTTATGAGCCGCGCGTTCGCCCACCGCCGCGAGATCCTTGGGCGCATCGACGGTGTAGTCCAGGAACTGGAAGAGAAAGAGCGCAAGCTGCGGGGAGAGCAACCCCTGCTCGATCTCCTCATCCGGGATGTTGGTCAGCGAGGCAAAGATCCGCTTGATACTATCCAGCCAGAATTTGGACGCCCGATCGATAAAGATGTCGGACGGGCCCCGGCAGCCCACACACGGATGACCGGCGCGGGGACACGGCGCCCGGCACCCACCCCGCGTCGACGAGCCCACACAGAGATAGCCCTGGTTGATCAGGCAGATGTCGGGCAGCACCTCGCCCTGCTGGAAACCGACCAGACGGTCGGGCTTCATATCCCGCAGCTTCTTGCGCCCGCACTCCTGGCAGACGATCTTGCTTCCCTCAAAGTCCGAATCCTCCGACAGCACGGCCATAAAGAGCTCCGGGGTCGGCGGGCAGCCCGGCAGATAGATGTCCACGTCGACGAAGGCATCGATAGGGTGGGACTTCGGCAGCAGACGCGGCACGTGGGGCCGAAAGCGCTCCGAGAGAAAGAGGTGCCGCACCTGATCGCGGTCGCCCAGGTTGGCCACACCGCCGGAGATGGCACACGTGCCCACCGCGACGACCTGATCGGCCTGATTCACGGCACGCCGCAGCTTGTAGAGATCCTCATCCGTGCGCACCCCGCCGGTCACCAGGAGCAGGTCGACCTCGGGCACGTCGTAGGTCGAGACGATCAGGGGCATATAGACCAACTCGTAGCGATCGACCCATTCCTCCGCGTTCAACAGAGAGACCTCACATCCGGCGCAGCCGGAAAGCTGTAAATCGGCAAAACGCTTCATCGCACCTCCAGATCTCGTGGCTGCCAGCCCGCGTCCCCGTCCATCCACCCAAAATGCCGGTCGCCGATAACCTCGTGCAACCGGAACCGACCTCAGTGTAGCCCAGCATCCCAAATACTGCAAGTTCATCGCGCCGAGACGATTGCCGGTATCCCACGAAGACAAAAAAAGAGCGGTGGGGCCACGAACCGACCCCACCGCTCTCGAACGCGGTATCGCTGAAGGTGCGCGACCTTACTGGCGCATGACCAACGGCAGGTAGATCCGGTGGGCGACCTCAATCGTGCCGATCGACACCCCGTTTTCGTGATCGTAATACGTGTACGTGCCCACCGACGACAACTGGCGGTGGTAGACCTCCCCAGGATCCAACAGCCCGCTGTCCCACCCCTGTTCGCTGCCCAACGCCGTCAGCCCCATGCCCCCATAGGTCACCGTGGGGGTCAAGCTCGTGGTCGTATGCCAATCCAGATCGGCGTTCAACCATGCCACGACCGATCCCGGTTCGACGACGAGATAAGCCGGGTCGAAGCCCTCCATGCCGATGGTCACCGTGTAGTCCGGCGTCTCACTCAGCGCCGGGGTCAACGGCACGTCGTAGTGAACGGGTTCGTCCACGACGATCAGGTCCCAGCTCCGGAAGGGCTGGTAACCGGCCCGATCGACCTCCAGCCGGTAGGTGCCGGCCGGGGTGAAGAAGCTGAAGTACCCGTCGGCCATCGTCGTCTGAGGATTCTCCTGACCGTAGGCGTCCGCATCCCACATCACGTACCCGAGGCTCTCGCCCTGCTCGTCATCCTGAAGCGTTGTGCAGGCCACGTTGGCCCCGTCAAGCGCCTGCGTCTGGGTCACATCGAAGACCGTCCCCTCGGGGTCGATCAACACGGACCCGTCAGAACAGACCTGAACCAGATTACAGATCGTGCACAGGCGCAGCGGACCGGCGATGGGGCCGGCGTTGGGCGTGGTGAAGCTGCCTTCGAAGATCCGGTCGCCGTCCGGATCGACCAGGGAGACATCCCCCACGTACGGGACTTCGAGTTTGACCTGCGCGTTGGGATCGGTGCAGCAGACGCGGACGGTCGCCGTAAAGACCGTGTCCCGGCGCAAGAAGACGCGCCAACCGGTGGGATCCATCCGCCCGGACGCATCCTTGGGCAGAATCACGTGCCCGTTCTCGTCGATAAACCGGAGGCTCAGCGGATCCCACGACAGGGAACGGTCGACGATGATCTGAACGACCGGCGACGGCGGACTGGTCAGGCCGTCGATCCGGGCGATCGCGTGCAGATCGTAGGTGCCGTCCGGCAGCATCAGCGTGTGCGTCCAACGCCCCCCCGCGTCCACCGGGACCGTCGCGGTCAGCGATCCGTTCACGTAGAGCTCAACCTTGACCCCCACCTGCGCGCGCCCTCGAACCGTGACCGTGCCGGTGCAGGTCGTCCCGGGGCGCGGCGTGACGATAATCGGACGGCGGAGGGGCACGGTGAGGGTGACCACCGCCCGGTTGTCCGCCGGGTTCGCATCGGGACCGTCCGTGATCACCGCGGTGTTGGTGATGATCGTCCCCGGTGGGGTCGTGATCGGCAGATGGGTACGCAGCATCACCCATCCTCCCGCCCCCGGCGCGAGCGTCCCAATACCAAACGTCATAGGATTGCCGCCGGTCGCAGGGAGCGGCGGATGGCTATGCACGCCCACCAGGGTCTGGTTGGGGCTGTAGGCATCGATCAGCTTCGTCGCCGGCGCCGTGGATCCTCCCTGGTTCTTATAGGCGACCTTCCATTGCGCGACCCAGCCGAGCTGCTGCATCTCCCGGTCATAGGTGAGTCGCAGGCGGCCGTCCTTCTCCACCACGAGATCCACCGGCTCTTCCTCCGGCTGACGCCACACGTAATCCTCGGTCTCGCCTAGTTTGAACGGCTTGACATAGCCCCGTCCATCCCCATAGGCGCCGCCGGAGAACGGTTTGTTGGAGGGGCGCTCGCTGAGCGTCGCGCGCAGCCACGCGGGCCTCGCTGAGGGCCAGTAGACCGGTTCGACGGTGCTGACGTAAATCACGTGAAGGCCCGGGCCGAGCGCGTTGGCGTTGACCGGCCAATCGATGACGATGTGCTCCGGAACGGCCCCATTGTACCCCGGACAATCGTGAACGTCGTCCCAATCCCCATTACGGTTCCCATCCAGCCAGACGTTCAGATAACCGAGGCCGTTTGAGGGCCTGAGCAGCGGCAACGCCTGGGGGGCGATGCTGACCACAACCGGGAAGCGGGTGACCTCACAGTGCTTGAAGGCGACCTTGGACGGGTCGAGCCCATCGTCCCAGCGGTCCCGGTTGGCGATATCCTTGAGCGGGATGATGTTGTTCACCGGATCCATATCGGGGCCGACGTCAGCCTCAACCTCAAAACTCACCCTGCGCCCCAGATGGAACGGGCGCGGATAGACGTGCATCGGGCCGCGAACCGGCGTGATCGTATCCGAATAGACGGTGGGATAGGTTGCCAGCACCGGCGGCGTGCCCCCGTAAGCGGTCATCGTGATAGGGGCGAAGTGGTTGGTGCTGTCGGGTGCATCTCCTAGATCGTGACACCGGACGAAGACCCGCACGGCATTGCTCGTCCCGGTGTACCCATCGCTGTACCAGTGTGCCTGATTGATCAACACCCGGTCGCATTGAAACGCGTCATCACTGCGCACCCGGATACGGATACGCACCTCCTGCTGCGGCGCGATCTGCCCCTTCCAGATGACGGTGTGTCCGCCGGCGATGATGTGAACGACGCCCTGGGTCGCGTGCGCGGAGACGGCGACGAGCCCACTCGGCAAATCGTCGGAGATGCGCACCGTGCGGGTCATCACCCCGAGGTTTTTGAGCGTCAACTCGAAGGATGCGTGATAGCCGGGTAACAGCGCCGAATCCGCCTTGGTCGGCTCGTCGATGATCACCCGCTTGGTCAACTCGAGCTCGGGTCTGGAGGGCGGGTCGCAGTCCACGAGGGTCTTCGCCTCATCCTGAACCTGCGTGCCGTCCGGGTATAATGCCTGGGCGACGTTAACGATGGGACGCTCCCTCGGCTCCACGAGCGACGGACACCCCACCACCTTGACGGGGAACGTCAGCAGGAGCTTGGCACCGGGGGAAAGGTATCCCATCCAGCGCACCGCGCCACTCGGGCCGACCCCCGGATTGAAATGCGCGAGCAGCGGGACGACCGTGGGGTTCACCTCCATAACCTTCGGCGGGTCCACCAGTTTCACCTCGGCAGGCAAGATGTCGGAGAGGATACTATAGACCGGCGCCGTACCTCCCTTGTGCTCCAACGCCACGCGGTACTCCAGGACGTCGCCAATGACGGCCTGAGCTAATGAAACGGTCTTCGTGATCACGAGCGTACCGGGCTCCCCCTCATCAGAAGGCTGGTAGAGATAATCCTCGGTCTCTCCGAGCTTGAACCCGGCGGGGTAGGCCGGCCCTCGCCCATCCGCCAACGCCCCTGTCGCGGGGTGCACAGCCGGGGACTCGCTCAGCGTGAAGCGCATCCACGCCACCTGATCCGGCTCCTCGTTGAGAACCAGGCCCGTGGGGATCCAGAGATCCTGACTCCCCTGGATCAAACTCGTGTCGATGACGTAGTTTTTCACAATCCATTCGTGCGCCCGCTGGCGCGCATCCTGACAGGGTGCCACGCCATTCCACTCGCCGTCGCGATTGCCGTCAAACCAGACGTTGAGGTACATACGTCCGGTCTCGGTGCCTGCCGCTCGGCTGACCTGAACCCTGAGGAACGTCTGCCGGCAGTGGACGATCGGAACCCTCGGGTTCAGCCAGCCGTCGTCCGCACCATCCTGATCCGCAAGGTTCGGGTCGACGGTACCCGCCGCATCCAGGAGAATGTTGTTGATGCCGTCAGCGTCGATGCCCTGATCGGCGAACGCTTCCGGGGTCACCGCCTCCCCTAACCACACCTTCGTCAGGTCGAAGTGAACGGGGCCGGACGGTGCAGACGCCGGCACGCCGTCCCATACCGTGGGAAACCGGCCGGTGATAGGGCCAGAATACGCGATATTCGGCGAGGCATAATGGTTGTCCGTACTATCAGGGGCATCCCCGAAGTCGAAGGGTCTTTCATCCGCAGCTAACGCCCCGGAACGCATAACAACGCCGAGGGTCAAGATCACCAACGACGCCAGAAGTACCGCACTTGCCATCCACCAAAACGGTCGCTTCTTTCCACCACCAAGTTCTCTATACATCGGACTGCCCTCCCTTTTCTCTTACTGTGAATCCCTCAATTGGTCCAACAGAGACAGGTGAGGCTCCAGGCGCATGCATGGCAGGGGGGACAAGATATACGCCGGGCGTGCGGTCAGGAAATCGTAGCAGAAGAGAAGGCGTCAAGCGGCGGACGTCGGACTTATAAACGCGCTGGTTTCAGCCTCACTTTCATCATACAACAGAATTCGAAGACTTGCAAAGCGTGCCGATCGGCCGCTACCGGTGGCCCCAGCTCCAAATCCCATTGACCTGCATAGTAGCGGGGGTATACTCCATGCGCAATGAAGAAAACCAGCGACGTGACACAGATCCTCAACTTCGTCCGCGTCTCGGACAGCATCGGGACGGGCGGGCAGCCGACCCTGGCGCAGATCCAGCCCCTCGCTGACGAAGGTTACCGGCTCGTTATCAATCTGGCGACTGCGGACTCCGAGGACAGACTGCCCGACGAGGGCGCGCACGTCGCCCGGTGCGGGATGGATTACGTGCACCTCCCCGTCGTGTGGCGAAATCCGACGCCGGAGCGATTTCACCGGTTCAGTGACGTGATGAGCCTCTACCAGGACGCGGCGGTGTTCGTGCACTGTGTGCTGAATATGCGGGCGTCCGCCTTCGTCTTTCTCTGTCGGGTAATCGAGTGTAACGTCCCGATCGCGGTCGCGGAGCCCAAGATGACCGCCGTCTGGCAGCCCAACCGGGCGTGGGCCGATTTCATCGACGCGATATTGGCCTCCGCCCCCCGGCAAGATTGACCCGCGATGACCATCCGGAACGACGACAGCCTTCAGGGTATGGATCCCTACGCACGGGCCGAACGCAACACCTTCGTCAACCACGCTTTGGACCGCGTCCACGCCAGGCGGACCGACGAGGCTTGGATCCGCGAAGCGCTCCGGGCGCCGGACACCCATCTGGTGATCGTGCAGGAGGAACAGATTCTCCTCGCCCGCGAGGCATCCCTCCACCTACCGGCCCTGGCCGCCGAGTGGCAGCAGGCCTTGAGCAGACGCCAGAACCTGACGGATCTGGACATCGTCTTTCTCGGCCGGTGGCGGTGTCATCACTACTTCGCGCTCAACATGGAGCGTGAGACCGACCTGCCGGACGGGGCCGTCGAGGAAGAGGCCGACTTTCTAAGCCTGCGCAGTGCCGCGCTGCAGCTCGATCCCGGGGAGGCGGCCCTTGCCTCTCAGGCCAAGGCGATGATCCACTGGCACCACGCCCATCAATTTTGTGGGTGGTGCGGGCACCCCACCCACGGCGAGGAAAGCGGCTACGTCCGGCGGTGCACCAATCCGGAATGCGGCAAGCTGCACTTCCCCCGGATTGACCCGGCCATTATCGTGCTCGTCACCCACGAGGACCGGGGGTTGTTGGGCCGGCAACCGACGTGGCCCGAGACGATGTACTCGAACATCGCCGGCTTCGTCGAACCGGGCGAGAGCCTGGAGACCGCCCTCGGGCGTGAGGTGTGGGAGGAGACCGGGGTCCGCATCCGGCGCGTGACGTACCACTCCTCGCAGCCCTGGCCCTTTCCAAGGTCGCTGATGGTGGGGTTTCACGCCGAGGCGTCGTCCGAGGCGATCACCCTCAACGACGGCGAGCTCGAGGACGCCCGCTGGTTCACCCGCGAGGCGATCCAATCGGGACTGTCCGGGGGATGGCTCAGCTTACCCTCCGCCTATTCCATCTCGTACCACCTCATTGAGGACTGGTACGATGCCGGCGCCGAGGAACCGCTGAGCCGGGTCCTCTCCTCCGTCTGAAAAACGACCTCAGAGCCAATCGATATTCCAACGACCTGAAACTTTGTCGATCAGTTTCATCAGTTACACAGAGGATGCACAGAGTCTCACAGAGTTTGTTTTTGCTGGAGACGTGCTATCTGTAGGCCATGGATTTGAGTTCAGATGAATTTTATCTGTCGCTATTCATTAGAGAAAAGACTCTTTGACAACAGCGTCCACCAACTAGATAGGCGTCAGCGGTCGCCCACCGGGATCAGATCGATCGGCCGCCACGCCGGGAAGTGATCGAAAGCCGCATCTTGGGTCAACCGGATGATCTCCGTGCCGTCATCCCGCACGAGAAAGACGTTCCCCGGGCCGTCCCGCGTCGAACTGAACGCGATCCACCGGCCGTCCGGCGACCAGGCCGGGCCCCAATCCGGCGCGGGGTGGGCCGTCAACTGAACCCGTCCCGTCCCATCCGCGTTGATCACATAGATGTCCCAGGTCCCGGCCTCCGTCGACGCAAAGGCCAGGCGCTTGCCATCCGGCGACCAGGCCGGGTAGGCGGCGCTGGCGTAACTGCTCAGGCCCGGAAAGAGCGCGGAGTCAAGTCCCTTCGCATCCGTCACCAGGATCTCCCAACGGTCCCCCCGTTCGGAGGTGAACGCGAACTTCGGCTCGACAGGGGACCAGGCCGGATGCCCTTGAAAGCGCTGACCGTACGTCAAGCGCTCCCCCCCGATCGTCACCGGTTGGCCGCTTTCACGCCACCCCGCAAACTCGATCGTGTGCAGCCCCCAATTCCCGAATCGCTGAGCCGCATAGACCAGGACGGTCCCATCCGGGGACCATGCGGGCGTCATCTCGTTGGCATCCGGACTCGCTGTCAAATTATAGGGATCCGTCCATCCGAGCTCCGGATCGAACGACGCGACGTACAGATCCGCCGGGCCCTCGGTCGCGGCGGTGAACGCCAGCGACCGCCCATCCGGCGACCACGCGGGCGCCGTCTCGTACGCGGCGGTCGCAAACAGGGGCACGCGCGCCAAGGTGCCGGCATCGAAGATAAGGAGGTCACCACCGGACGCGAACGTGATCTCCCCCGGCAGAAGCTCGTAAGCAGCGCTCGGCTGCAGGGTCGGAACGACGAACGGCTCGGTCATCACCTCGGCGGATTCCGGGCGGGTCGCGATCTCCGGACGACACCCCAGCAACCCGATAACTACCATCAAGAACCACAAACTTCGCTTCACCCCCAAGCCTCCGCGCTCATCCCTATCCTCCTAACGACTGGATCGCCGGAATCCGTGCCGCCCTCACCCACGGGATACATCTCCACGTCAAAGTATGTTATCATAGGGAGCGAAGAGTGCGAGTCGATCCCCATCGCTGGCGATGGGGATCACCGTTGAGATCCGCAGCGCCCATAAGGAGGATATGCGTGTTTCCGACAGCCGAAGTCCGTTGGTTCTGGCCAGGTGATGCACCCGATGCAGCGCTGACGTGGTTGAGAGCACAGAACGGCGATATCCCCGCTGAAGAGACCCGCACCGATCACTACCTGAGGATCGACGCGACCGACACGCTGGGCGTCAAACTGCGCGAGGGACACATCGAACTCAAACAGCGCACCGAGGCACCCCGACCCAAGCACCTGACCGATCATGCCCACGGTCTCATCGAACGTTGGGTGAAATGGAGCTTCGGACTCGCGCGCGAGCGCCCCGTGCTGCGTCGGCTTGTCGCGTCCCAGGCGTGGGTCGGCGTCAAAAAGCGACGTTGGCTCAAGGAGTACCGAGTCACGCCAAGCGGCAGCCTATCTCCCCACCGGGCAGACGGGAATCCGGCGGGCGTCTGTGGATTGGAGATCACGCAGGTAACCGTCTCAAACGCAGCATCCCCCCGGTGGTGGACCCTGGGACTGGAGGCCTCGGGAGACGCGGATACCCTGACCGAGACGTTGCACCGCACAGCCGAGGTGCTCCTCGCGGTCCCTTTCCCCGCCGCGATGACGACCGAGAACTCCTACAGTTACCCGCAGTGGCTGCGCCTTCTCTGAAAAATAAGATCCCCTCGTAGTCGGCGATTCATCGCCGTGACGCTTTTTCCGCTCACTCGGTTGCCGGCAGCTTCTGCTTCCCACTCATACCGAGAACCTCAACGTAGCCGATCCGCACCCGGGCTAACGAAGCATCCTTGATCTGCTGCCGTTTGACGGGCTCGGGATCGGGTTCAAGGTGCTCAATCATCATCGTCAGGGCCCGCCGCTTCGCCTCGATGTTCTCAATCCAACGCACCACGCCCTTGAAATGGACGCTGCGGAACGCGTGGTCGCACGCACCGACCACGTATCCCCGATCGTCCAGGATCTGCCCCCAGACGTTAGGATTGGCCTCGAGGTAATCGATCTTCTTGCCCTCACCCGCACAGTGAAAGTACAGGCGATCGTTCGTCCGATCGTACCCATAATTGAGGGTCACCAGATAGGGCGCCTCATCCCGGCACAGCGCCAGGGTCATCATCTTCTGCGAGGCAAGAATCTCGCGAAGCACAGCAGGATCGGTGATTGCACGCTCCGAGCGGCGCAGGTGATAGATCTCCATAAATCTCAGATCCTTCGTGGTTTGCGAATAGCACGCACAAACATCGTATACACAGACATAGTATGCACAGACATAGTATGCACAGACATACCCAACCTGAACTAACGTCCAGGTCGAAATCTCCCAAAAGGTACCATGTTATTTTGACGTTGACCACTATATAATGGAGATACGGATAGGAAACAGGTGAAGCGCTATACACCCATTTAGCTTAGGAGAGCCAACAATGGAACCAACCGTCAAGTTATCTCACGTTCGCAAAGCCTTTGGCGACGTCCAGGCAGTCAAGGACGTCTCCTTTGAGGTGCATCCCGGCGAGATTTTTGGTCTGCTCGGCCCCAACGGCGCGGGTAAGACCACGACCATTCGAATGATGCTCGACATCTTCCGCCCTGACGGCGGGGAGGTCGCGGTCTTCGGGGGCGCCCTGACCGAGGAGAAGAAAAACCGTATCGGGTACATGCCCGAGGAGCGCGGGCTTTACAAGGACCTCAAGCTGGAGCCGACCCTCGTCTACCTCGCCACCCTCAAGGGCATCGACGCCTCGACGGCACAGAGACGGGTCAGCCCCTGGCTGGAGCGATTCGATCTCAGCGACTATCGCCAGAGTAAGATTCAGGAGCTCAGCAAGGGCATGCAGCAAAAGGCGCAGATCATTGCGACCCTGCTGCACGATCCGGACCTTCTGGTCATCGACGAACCCTTCTCAGGGCTGGATCCGGTCAACACCCGGCTGGTCAAGGACATCATCGACGAACTCCGTGAGGAGGGCAAGACCATCATTATGTCCACCCATCAGATGTACCAGGTCGAGGCGCTCTGCAACCGGATTCTGCTGATCAACCGGGGACGCGACGTCCTGAACGGGAAAGTTGAAGAGATCAAACGTCAATTTGCCGGTAACGCGATCGAGATCGAGGGCGAAGGGGACTACAACGGACTTCCCGGCGTGCTGGAGGCCCGCCGTCACAACGGCGTGTGGAACCTGACCCTGGAAACCGGCGCTAACCCCCAAAAGGTCCTGTCCGCGCTCATCAGCCGCAACGGCGTCAAGCTGGAACGGTTCGAGCTCGCGGAGCCGTCCCTGGAGGACATCTTCGTCACCGTCGTCCAGGAGGGAAATCGGGCGCAAGCGAACCGGGAGGGTCGAGATGCGTAAACTCTGGCTCGTCACGAAGCACGAATATCAACGGGTCGTCAAACAGAAATCCTTTCTCATCACCACCCTCGGCCTTCCAGCCCTGATGATCCTGGTGATGGGGGTCAGCATTCTGGCAGCCCTCGGCGGGCGGGGCGATTTGCCGCTCGGCTACGTGGATCACGCCGGCGTGCTGTCCGATCCCATTATGCCCCCGCTGGACGAGGATGAGACGATGGTCGCGATGAAAGCGCTGCCCGATCGGGACGCGGCGATCGCAGCCCTCAAATCCAAGGAAGTGCAAGCCGTCTACCTCCTGCCGGAGGAGTACCGGGAGACGGGGAACGCAGAACTCCTCTATCTCAAGGACGCGCCCGGAGAAACCGTTCAGAAGGACTTTGAGGACTTCCTGAGCGCGAACCTTCTCAAGGAACAGCCCCCCGCCATCCGCAAGCGGGTGCTGGAGGGTGGTCAGCCGACCATTCGAGCGTCCGACGGCAGTCGAGAGTTCAGCAGCGACCGCTTTCTCGACTTCATTGTCCCGTTTATCGCTTCGTTCGTCTTCATCTTCGCGGTGATGAGCTCGGGCGGCAATCTCCTGCAAGCCATCACGGACGAGAAGGAGAACCGCACGGTCGAGATCCTGGCGACGTCGGTGCGTCCCACCGAGCTGATGGGCGGCAAAGCCCTGGGGCTGATGGGCGTGGGGTTGACCCAGATGCTCCTATGGATCGGCACCGGCTTAGTCGTGCTTATCGTGATTTCGCAGTTCATCCCTCAATTAAGGGGGTTTACGGTGCCGTTGGCCTTCCTGGGGATCGTCGCGGCCTTCTTTATCCCGGCCTATGCGCTGATTGCCGGCACGATGACTACCATCGGCAGCATGGTCACCGATCTCCGTCAGGCTCAGCAGATCAGCGGCCTGGTCAATATGCTCTTCACCATGCCGTTCTTCTTCGTCAGTCTGATTATAGCCGAACCGCACAGCCCCCTGGTCATCGGACTCTCAATCTTTCCCACGACGTCCTTCATCACGGTGATGATACGCTGGGCGATGGCCTCGGTCCCGGTGTGGCAGATCCTCGTAAGCTGGGTCGTGCTGGTGGGCTCCGCCGGATTCAGCATGTGGCTGGGGGGCCGCATCTTCCGGATGGGTATGCTCCGCTACGGACAACGGCTGTCGATCAAGAGCCTGGTCACGGCGATGCGGGGCTCGATTCGATGACCCATCCATCACTGACCGCCCAGTCGCTGATACGTGGGAATAAGGATCTCACACCAACGGATAGGAGTACTTACGATGCCTAAAGTAGGACACGTCATTAAACACGAAATTGCGACGACCATCGGGAAACCCTCATTCTGGCTGACGACCTTCGTGCTGCCCGCCATCGTGATGGTCTTTTCCTTCGGCGCCCAGTTTATCGGGTCGCAGGCCCTCCAGGAGGAGCCGGACGTCATCCAGGAGGAGACGAAACCCGGGAGAGTTCAAGCCATCGGCTACGTCGATCCCTCGGGCATTATCCAGACCTTGCCCGAGTACATCCCCGAGGGACGGATTTTAGCCTATGAGACGCAGGACGCCGCCCGGCAGGCGCTGAATGGAGGCGAGATCACCGAGTATTACGTCATCCCGGAGGATTACGTCGAAAGCGGCGAGGTGGAGGTGGTGACCGAGGAGTTCTCGCCCCTCGGCAGCCTCAGCACCGTCCAGGTCATCGAGCGCATCCTGGCGTCCAATCTCATCCAGGATGAGCAACTGACCCGACGGGCGGTGAACCCTCTGCCCAATCTCAGCACAACGACGATTCAGATTTCCGAGGAGACCCAAAGCCCCCAGAGCGAGGCCGCGCAGTTCGTCGTCATCTTCGGCACCCTCTTTATCCTCTACTTCGTCCTGACCATGAGCAGCAGCTATATGCTGCGCAGCGTCTCTAAGGAGAAGGAGAACCGGGTCGTCGAGGTCCTGTTGGTCAGCCTGAGGCCGAGGGAGATTATGCTGGGCAAAGTGATCGGACTGGGAATCGTCGCGCTGCTCCAGATGGGCATCTGGCTCGGAGGCAGTATGTTGATCGTCACCCGGGGGTCTGGCGCGCTGGCCAACGTCGGGCTGACGATGTTCGACCAGATCACGCTACCGGACGGATTTATGGTATGGGGGTTCGTCTACATGCTGTTGGGGTACGTGCTCTACGCCTCGCTGCTGGGCGCCATCGGCGCGCTGGCCCCCAACGCCCGAGAGACCGGACAGTTCACCTTTCTCGCAATGCTGCCCCTGATGGTGCCGCTCTTCATCAACACGGCACTCATCCAATCGCCGCACGGCACGCTGGCGACCGTACTCAGCCTCTTCCCGTTGACGGCGCCGACCACGATGCTGCCCCGCATCGCGACGGGAGGCGTCCCCCTCTGGCAGGCCATCGCCAGCGCCGTCGGACTTGCGGCCTCGGCGTACGGCCTCGTCCTGCTCTCTGCCCAGTTCTTCCGGGCCGACACGCTGCTCTCCAGCGCCGCCCTCGACTGGGCGCGCATGCGCAAGGAGCTCAAGCGGATCGGCGGACGCTGAAAGTGCATTAACGGCGTAAAGAAACTCAAGACCAAAGCGGCGACGCTGTCCAAAATGTCGCCGCTTTTTGTCTCATTCCCTACAAACGCGGATCACTTCAAGATGTAGTAGGTCCCCCGCTTGCGCCCAATCTTCAACAGGACGCCCTTCTCCACCAGATCGACCAGATCGAGTCGCAGGGTCTCAGCGCTCACGTCGGGACAGAGCTCCTGATAATCCCGGCTGCGGATGCGCTCGTGCTGCTGGACGTAGGCCAACGCCTTGGCCTGCCGCTCGTTCATCGACAGATCCTTGGCCTTCGGAATGGGTTTTCGATCCCGCGCCGCTTCAAAGATCACCTGGAAGGACGAGGGATTGGCGCGGAAATCGGGCGGGGGATGGCCGGCGCTCACCATCTCCTCAATCATCAGATCGACGCCCAGGCCCAGCTCCTCGATATATCCCCATTGGAAGAGCCCGTTCACAATGCGGGGATTGCGTGAGAAGTGCTCATCCACGATGTTGTCCAACGTGATAAAGCCCGGCAGACCGCCGGGGCTTGAGATCTCCAGCCGGTTGGAGAACATCCGGACCTCGATCTCCCGACCGCGCACCCGGTAATCGCGATGGGCCACGGCGTTGACCAACGCCTCCCGGATCGCCGTCGGCGGATAGACCCACTGCTCCTCCCGCTTGAGCCCCCGGACCACCGCACCGCTCCGGATCTCCTCCTGGAGAACCTCCCACATCCGCTGAATCACCCGGGCCAAGGGCCCGCCAATCTTCACCCGCCGCCCATAACTCGGACCCGCTTCATCCACCGACCGCTGGATACGCTCCCCCTCGAAGCGCACGAAGATGATCCCGCACCGCGTCAAGAACGTATCCGGATCCCGGCCAAAGAGCAGAATCCCGGCGACGGTGGGGCGTTTGTCGGGCAGCAGCCAACCCATATCCACCAAGAGATCGTCGAGCGGGCGGGTGAGTGGATGTCCCTGCCGGTCCTCCCAGACCTCGATGAACTCGTTCAGGATATCTTCGTCGAGATCCTCTCGGGTGGCCCCGGGCACCGGCTCCGCCTCGTAGTCCCCGGTCGAGCGCGTCGTCACCAGTTGCTGGACCTGACTGCCCGACAGGACCCGATTCTCATCCCCCGTACGAACCATGACGCGCCCGTCCGCCAGGGTGTGGAGTTCGGGGCTGCGGTGGACCCGCCCAATAAAGACAAAGAACCCTCCGGCCTCGACGAGCTCCCAATTGACGGGGATCGGAGGCCGACAGTCAAGCTCGGCCTGCTGCACGACGGCGTCAAACTCTTCGGGATAGACGTCCCCGGTCGGCGCGCCGCCCTCGGTCACGCCAACGTAGATGGTCCCTCCATCGGCGTTCGCAAACGCGACCAGCGTCTCCGCCAGGAGGTCCGGATCGCCCTCCGGCAGGAGAGCGACGAGCTGACTTGAACGGGTACGAATCGCATCAGGCATACGGACTCATGCTCCTCAGGTAAAAGGGACTCTCAATACCAACGCCAACGTCGCTGTTAAAGATTGCGCTAATCTTCCCCTTCGCTTGCCTCCTCCTCGCCCGCCTCTTCCTCCTCCTCATCGAAGAGTCGCGCCATCGAGGCAACGCGGTCCCCATCTTTCAAGTCCATCATCTGCACGCCGCGCGAATATCGGCCCATCTCCGGAATCCGGGCCACCGAGGTGCGCAGGATAATGCCGTTCTCCGACATCAGGGTGATCTCATCCTCATCCTGAACCACCCGTCCATCGACGACCAGACCGGTCTTCTTGGTGACCTTATACGCGCGCATCCCCTTTCCGGCTCGGCTCTGAGAGCCGAAGCGACCGAGGTCGGTACAACGCCCGTAACCGTACTGCGAGATCAAGAAGAGCTTCCCGTTGGGCTCGACGACGTTGGCGACCGTGACCCGATCGCCCTCGCTCAGTCGAATCCCGATCACGCCGGCCGCCTGACGCCCCATCGGCCGGACATCCTGTTCGCTGAATCGAATGCTCTTCCCCTGCTCCGTGACCAGCATCACCTCATCCGATCCCTGGGTAAGGCGCACCCACCCCAGCTCGTCGCCCTCGTAAAGCCGGATAGCGATCAAGCCGCTGGGGCGGACCGACGCAAATTCACTGATCGCAATACGCTTGGTACGGCCCGACTTCGTGACCATCATCACGTAGCGGGCCTCGTCGAAGTCGGGAACGGCGACCATGGCTGTCACCCGCTCGTCCGTATCGACGGGAAGAATGCCCGCCAGCAGGACGCCCTGGGCCGTGCGCCCGGCATCGGGCACCTCGTACACCCGTTTCTGGTAGACCTTACCGTGATCGGTAAAGAAGAGGAGCGTGTCGTGCGTGTTGGCGAAGACGACCATGGTGATCTCGTCCTCCTCGCGCGTCGCCATGCCTAACACGCCGCGCCCGCCACGCCGTTGGGCCCGATAGACCGAACACGGCACCCGCTTGATGTAGCCCCGCTGGGTGATGGAGACCAGCACGTCCTCGCGGGCGATCAGATCTTCCTCGTTAAACGTCCCATCCGTATCCGGGAGGATGCGGGTGCGGCGGGGGTCGTCGTACCGCTCCTTGAGATCCAGTAGATCCTGGCGGATGATATAGCGCTGCTGGTGGGGCGAGGCCAACAGCCCCTCCAGATACGAAATCTGCTTCAGTAGCTCCGCATACTCGTCCTCGAGCTTCTGGCGTTCCAGGCCGGTCAGACGGCGAAGCTGCATATCGAGAATCGCCTGGGCTTGAACCTCGGTCAGTCCAAAACGCTCCATCAGCCGCGCCCGGGCGGTCTCGACGTCGAGTGACTCGCGGATCGTCTGGATGACCGCATCGAGGTGATCGAGCGCGATCAGCAGCCCCTCGAGGATGTGCGCACGCGCCTGGGCCTTGTTGAGCTCAAACTGCGTGCGACGGACCAGCACGTCGATGCGGTGATCCAGGAAGACCTGGAGCATCCGCTTCAGCGGCAGCAAGCGGGGGATGCCGTCCACCAGCGACAGCAGTTGAATGCCGAAGGTGGTCTGCAGAGGGGTGTGCTTGAAAAGCCGGTTGAGGGCCTTCTGCGGCTGGGTGCCCCGGCGCAGCTCAATCACGATGCTCAGCCCCTCGCGATCGGACTCGTCCCGGAGGTCGGTGATCTCATCCAACTTATCCGAGCGGACGAGCTTCGCGATGCGCTCGATGAGGGTCGTCTTGTTGAGCTGATAGGGGATCTCCTTGACGACGATCCGGAACCGGTTGCCGCGCATCTCCTCGATCTCCGCGACCGCCCGGACCGTGGCCTTGCCCCGCCCCGTCGCATAGGCCTTGATCAGGGGCTCCTGACCGAGGATCTGCCCCCCGGTGGGGAAGTCCGGCCCCTTGATGAACGTCATCAGCTCGTCGACCGCGATCTCCTCCCGCCGCTCCCAGTTGTCGAGCACGTGGACCAGCGCATCGACCGTCTCCCCGAGATTGTGCGGCGGGATATTCGTCGCCATCCCCACCGCAATGCCGGACGAGCCGTTGACGAGAAGGTTGGGCAGCCGGGCCGGCAGGACCGTCGGTTCCTCCAGGCTCCCGTCGAAGTTTTCGGCCCAGTCAACGGTCTCCTTCTCAATGTCCTCAAGGATCTCCATCGAGATCGGCGCCAGCCGGGCCTCGGTATAACGCATAGCCGCCGGGGAATCGCCGTCAATCGACCCAAAGTTGCCCTGTCCATCAACCAACGGATACCGCATGGAGAAGTCCTGCGCCATCCGGGCCATCGCATCGTAAACCGCTGAATCCCCGTGCGGGTGGTATTTTCCGAGCACCTCACCCACGATACGGGCGGACTTCCGGTGGGGTGTGTTCGGCCTCAGGCCCATGTCGTACATCGCGTAGAGAATACGCCGCTGGACCGGCTTCAGGCCATCCCGCGCGTCGGGCAACGCGCGCGAGACGATGACGCTCATCGCGTAATCGAGATACGCAGTCCGCATCTCGTTCTGGATATCTACAGGCTTAATCGTGCCAATCTCTGTGTCTCGACTCAAATCCTCACTACCTCCACAACTTTACCTCTAGGTCTGGGGACGTACCTTTAACGACGGACAAAGGGTCAACGGGTCGACGGCACGTCCGACACACACGTAACGACGCGGTTGGCTCTTGGCAGGTGGAACCGGCACCCGCAATCTAAATATGCGCACCGGTTTCATAGGGGGCTCCCAACTCCGTAGTATACCGGAGATCGCGAAAATGACGAGTTATCCTGGATTGGGAGAGACTTGCTCGACGTACACGTAGTACGCCCCCCACGCCTGCCCATCCTCACCGAAGAGTGCGGTCTGCAGCTCTACCTCACCGGCCTGCAGCTCGAGTTCGAACGCGACGTACGCCGCGTCGCGATCGACCGGCCGGCGCACCTCCTGTCCCGCGATGGTCAAGCGGGCCTCGGAGAACGGCAGTGCCTTCCCGCCGCCCCACCCATCCTTGATCTCCGCACGGAACGGCTTCAGCGGTCCGGGGATCCCCTGCCCTAACCCCAGATCCTCCTCGCGGGGCCAACGCCGCAGCTCAAACCGGTAGCGCCCCGGCTCGGTCACGTCGACCTCCCAATAGCCGTTACAGCGCATCCCGTGGCGGATCAGGGATTGGTTCCAGGCGCACGCCACAGGGTCGTTCCGCCAGTCGTGGGTCGTCAGGCGCACTGGCTCGTCCCGGTCGCCGCCCAGCGGGATCGGGATCGTGCCGTCAAACTGCGTGGAGACCTTGGCCCACCACGTCTCGTAGCCGGCCCGCAGCCGCTCCACCACCTCGGGATGCGCGGACGCCACGTCCCTTCGCTGTTCGGGGTCGGCCTGAATGTCGTAAAGCTCCTCACCGTTGATCAACCGCCAGCGCTGCGTCATCGTGGCGCTCTTACGCCACTTGATGGGGTAAGCGACGCGCTGAGAGTCGGTGACCAGCACGCGGTCGGACCACGCGACGTCCGCGTCGCGGATCAAGGGAAACAGGTTCTGTCCGTCGAACGTGTGCTCACCCGGATCGATGCCGCACATCGCCAGCAGGGTCGGCATCATATCGACGTTCGCCGTCAGAACGGGACAGTCCCGACCCGAGGTCAGACCGCCCTCGGGCCAGTGGATGAACAGGGGCACCCGGTGCCCGCCCTCGTATTCGGACCCCTTGAGTCCGCGCATCCCGGCGTTGTATCTGGAGATCACAAATTGATCCTCGTCCGTCGTAGCCCCGCCGGAGGAGCCATTATCCGTCATAAAGATAAGAATCGTGCGATCGCTCAACCCCCACGCGTCCAGCTTCGTCCGGAGACGGCCCAGATTTTCGTCGATCTTGGTGATCATCCCGTAGAAATCCGCCCGATCCTGTGTCTCGACCTGATCGACGTAGGGATCACTGTACCGCTCGTCGACGATATAGGGAGAGTGCGGCGCGTTCGTGCTGAGGTAGCAGAAGAACGGCTCCTCGCGATGCTGCTCGATAAAGCGCAGCGCCTCGTCAAACCAGACGTCGGTGCAGTACCCTTCGAAGGACTGCCACTCGCCATCGACGTTGTAAACGTCGTCGTGGTAGTTATTCCCCCAATAGTCCGGCGTCTGTCCGACACCGCCGCCGCCATGGATGACGACCGTCTGGAACCCGCGATCCTGAGGCCGGTACGGCACGTTATCCCCCAGGTGCCACTTACCGAAAATACCGGTGGCGTAGCCGTGCTCGGAGAACGCATCTGCTATGCTCCACTCGTCCTCGCGCAGCAGCGACCGCCCCCCGATCGTGTGCCACACGCCGGTGCTGTTATGAAAATGTCCCGTCAACAGCCCGGCGCGTGTGGGCGCGCAGGTCGGCCCCACGTGGTAATCGGTGAGCCGGAGGCTTTCCGCGTGCAACTGATCCATATGCGGCGTCTGAATCACGGGATTGCCGTGACAACCCAGCTCGCCGTAGCCTTGATCATCGGTCAGGACAAAAATAACGTTAGGACGACGTGTCGCCATCGTGCCCTCCTCTCAAAAGCATCTCTGTGATCGCATAGCACCGACACCTGACATCTACAAACGGCCCACTAGCGTACCTCAATCGCATCGATGCTAACCTCACCCTCCAACACGGTCACCGTCCAACGATGCGTCTGGGAGAAGAGAGTCATCGCCAACGTGACCTCCTCCCCCGTGAGGCGAACCTCACGGCGCGTCCCCTCCGCATCCTCAATCCGAATCCGACCCTCGCCGGGGCCGGGATCGAGCCGCAGCCTTCGGCCCTCCCAGGTGAACGTCAGCGTCGCCCCCGGGGTGGCAGAGGTCCGGTACGCGCCGAGTTCGGCGTCCGGAGCACGCACGTCCTGCCAGGCGCCCTCATAGGAGAGCAACCAGGCGCTCTCCTGGTGCCGGCCCGGATAGAGCGTGGGGGTCAGGGTGTTGAGATACGCGGCGATCGATTCGTAAACCGGCATCGGCGTAAAGTCCGGTTCGACCAGCCGGAAGTGATAGAAGGGCTGCGCGCGCTCCGTATCGGTGGCACGCTTGAAGAACCAGATCGACGTGACCCCCACCCACGGCCACTCGCGCTGAATCCGGTCCAACGCCAGCGGGGCGTAACGGGCCTGCTGCTCCAGGGTCATCCGCCCAAACCTCGCCTCGACGCCCTCGGGGGCCGCATTGCTGTTCATCTCGCTGATCCAGATCGGCTTGCTCGCATCGCCATTGGCGACCATCACGTCACGGACCCAGAGCGGGCGTGAGAAATTAATCTGATCCGGGGTGGGTTCGAGGCGCCGGTCGGTCGGCCCGGAGAAGAGCATATAGTCGTTGACGGCCATAATGTCGAAGCAGTCCCCAGCCCCGGCATCGTACATCCGCTGGAGGAAGATCACGTCCATCAGGTTGTTGCCCTCGTAGGCCGGGTTCCAAGTTCCAAGCTCTGCCGTCGGGGCCAGCGCACCGCTGATCACGACAGCCTCGGGATCCGCAGCCTTGACCCGCTCGTACGCGAGGCACAACATGTCAGTGTACGCCTCCGGGTTGACGGGTTGGTGCCCCCACTCGGGATAGATATTCGGTTCGTTCCATATCTGATAGAAGCGTATGCGCCCCCGGTAGCGGGAGACCACCGCCGAGACGTAATCCCCAAAGTCACCGAGATCATCCGGCGGGGCAAAGGCCCCCTTTGCCGTTCCGCCGGCCCGGCTCCAGGCCGGCGGATGCTCCAACCGGGCGATAACCGAGAGGTCGTAATCCTCAACCTGATCGACGATTTGATCGTATTTCTCCCACGCGGAACGCGGTGGATCGTGGCGGCGATCCTTAAAATCGCCCTTGCCGTGGATCTCAATGTCGTACCAGGGAAACGATTGACGGATCCAGGGGAACCCCGCATCGGCGATCATCGCCAGGGACCGCGCCCGCTTCTGGGGCTCGACCTCCTGCTCAAGGAACGTGTTGACGCCGAAGGGATTGTGGTCCGTATACGCGACCGGGGCATCATCCGCCGTGCTGGGGAGCGGGCGGGTCCAACGCAGCGCCCATTGAAAGGCGCCCCGAATCTGAGCCAGGAGGCGCTCCTCCCCGGTGACGGCAAAGAGTTTCGCGCGAGGATTAGGAAGTAAAAAGGCCGCGCCAATCAGCGCGGCTAAAATAAGACAGGCAAGAGGCCAGAAGCGACGCACCATCGTGACAACGGCCTTAGGGTCGGTTGTCGGACAACGACTCCATCGTTCGACCCAGCAGAAGCTCTACCGAAAGGGACTTGTCGTCCTCGACGAAGACGTGCACCTTCTCAAGCATCGCACCGTACTCCGCGAGGAGGGCCTCATCGTCCTTCTTAAAGCCGCTGACCGAGCGCCGGGCACAAGTACAACATCCCAGCGACGCACGATAGCTGTCGAGATCGCAGGTCAGACAACTGCCCAGGTCAATGAGCAAGAGCCCAAACGCCAACACCTCTTCGTGATTGTGAGGGAGAGACAGCACCCGCTTCACCAAGCTCTGCCACTTGGGGCCTCGAAGATCGAGCATCTGTTCAATACAGCGTGGCGGAAAAAGTATCTCACTGTCTGGATACATGTCACTTCTTTCAAAGTTGGATAACGCCCAAGCACGTGACCACAGATAACGTCGACACAGAAATGATGATACCATGGGGAGAGGCGGTTTTCAAGGGTTTTCGCAAGGTCCTAGGACCTGTCAGTGCTCAACCATGAGTCGTCCAGGATAAACCACAATGCGCCAAGGTTTTGCCAACATCATGCCCGTCAGGAATGCAGCAGCAACCTCATTGTCGCCTATACGTTTTTTCTCCTATCCTCCATATTATTAAAGGATATCAATCAATGTATTGATTTTATTAAATTTACACTTGACAAAATCAAGTATATGTTTTATATTTACATAGGCTAGATCTTCACGCACTCGTCGTGCGGATAGGCCTGGAGATATCGTAAACATTGTCCTTACAGAATAGGAGACCCCATCTTGGACGCTGAAACTAGCATCCCCCGTATCTTTAACGCATACAAAAAGTTGTTGGGCATCATCGCAGCGGAGGCACCGGCGATGGTCGTCCTGACCCTTGTCGCGGCCTTGGGCCTGGGCGCGATGCGATGGTTGGCGTTGATCGTGAACCGCAATATCTTTGACCAGGGCCTCGCGTTGGCGCAAGGGCAGATTACGTTCGACCGCTATCTTGTCTATCTCGTCGCCTTCGTGCTGCTCGCCCTCCTGCCCCCGATCCTCCGGAACGTCTACATCTACGGCTTCGTCCAGCCGCGCGCCCTGCTGATCCTCCGCACCGCCTTCAAGAGCCGGATGCTGAAGAAGCTGGAACGCATGAAGTACGAGCACCTCGAAAACGAGGCCTCGATGGAGATCATCGACAAAGCCTACCACCGGGCGGAGAATGCAGCCCGGCACCTCTTCCCGATGTATCTGGTGACCTTCATCGCCAATATCACCGGGAGCGCCGGCATCCTGATCTATATGGCCTCCGTCAAGTGGTGGCTGCCGATCACGATTCTCATCCCGGCGATCCTGGAGATACGCTATGCTGCCAAGCATAACCACAACATCTACCTTGAGCTGGAGAGCTATTGGAATCAAGAACGACAGTATGAGATGCTCGGGGGGTTCCTGCGCAAGCGGGATTATCTGCGGGAGATGAAGCTTTTCGGTTCCGCCGGTGACCTGATCGATATCTACCGCACGCGGCTCAACGCCCGCAACCGGGAGTACGAAGGCTACTATTTCAAACACCTCAAACGTCACTTCGCCGGCGGGAACATCACCAAGATCGGCAAACTGGTCAACGTCCTGCTGGTGCTCTACCTCTTCATCAGCGGGGAGATCACCCTGGGGTTGTTGATCGCGTTCTCGATGACTATCCTGGCGAACCTCTTTGACGCCATCGCCAAGCGGGGTGTCGGGATCATCCGCTGGAGCGGGTACCACGTCAACTTCTTCGACTACTACGGCAAGTATCTCGACCTTTCGGAGGAAGAGGATGGCAGCACCGGCGCCGGCGACGACAAACTGCCCACGCAGTTCGACGTCGAGTTCCGCGACGTCTGGTTCCGCTATCCGGGCACCGACCGGGACATCCTCCGGGGCCTGAGCTTCCACGTGGCCGACAGTGAGAAGCTCTCCATCGTCGGCGAGAACGGTGCGGGCAAGACCACGATCGTCAAGCTGCTCCTGCGGCTCTTCGAACCGGATAAGGGCGAGATTCTGTTGGGCGGGCGCCCCATCAGCAGCTATTCCCGCAAAGATCTTACAACCCTGCTCGGGCCGATCTTCCAGGACTTCAACCGGTATGCCATCACCCTGCGCGAGAACATCGGAGTGGGCTTTATCGACCAACTGCACGACGACGACCGTATCGCCTACGCCGCGCGCAAGGGCAAGGTGGACCACTTCGTCGAGGATTTGCCCCACGGCTATGACACCGTGCTCGGGCGCGAGTTCGAGGATGGCGTGGACGTCTCCGGCGGACAGTGGCAGCGGGTCGCCATCGCCAGGGCCTTTATGGGCGATAAGCCGGTGCTGTTGCTCGACGAGCCCACCAGCCAACTGGACCCCATCGCCGAGAGCCAACTCTACCGTGAGTTCGCCGAGATGGCGAACGGCAAGACCGCCATCTTTATCACCCACCGCCTGGCCTCGACGATGATCACCGACCGCATCCTCGTCATTCAGGATGGCGTCGTCACCCAGGAGGGCACCCACAAGCAGTTGATGGCATCCGGCGGGCTCTATGCTGAGATGTTCGAGGCCCAGCGGCACTGGTACCGGCAGTCGTCTATCGAAGAGTTGGAGGCAGCCTATGCATAAGCAAGATAGAACCGCTCCGCTTCCAGCGGAGCTGCAGAAAGAGAACGGGAGCAGTCTGCACAATCTGGTGCGCATGTTCGTTTACGTCGTCAGCTCCGCCAAGGTGATGTGCGCGATTTTCCTCTCTTTGTTGATATTTTTGAGTCTACTGCGACCCGCCCTCGCTTACCTGTGGGGGCACTATATCGACCGGGCGGCGGCCTACCAACCCGGCGGGCAGGTACTGCCGTTGGTCCTGCTCGTGGGCGCCTACTTTCTCATCGGCTTTCTCTCGGACCTGATTTATCGTTACACGCACGAGTCGGAGGACATCGAACGGCTCGACAAGGTGCAGATGAATCGTCTGCAGGAGCGCCTCAACACCCGGATCTACGCCAAGATCGCGCGTCTCTCGCCGGAGTGTATGGAGGTGCCCAAGATCAACGACACGATCAAGCAGGTCTTCGACTACACCCAGAACGGGTGGGACGGTATGAACCGTGAGATTATGGTTAACGGGTATATGATCGTCGCCAAGGCTATCAGCGTCATCGCCATCGCGCTCTCTCTATGGCTCTTCCACCCGTCACTGGCGCTGATTGTCCTCATCGTGCCGATCCCTACCCTGTATACCACGTACATCGGCAACAAGCTGTGGTTCAAGCTCATCAAGGAGAATTCGGAACTGAAGCGGAAGGCCACCTATTACGAGAACCTGATGCTCGGCCAGACCGCGAAGGAGATCAAGGCGCTCGGGCTGTACAGCTTCTTCTACGAGAAGTGGCGCCGCCTCTCCGACCGGTACACCGTCGAGGAGAAGCGGACGCAGGTCCGCAGCGCGCTCCTGAGCACGCTCTCCACCGCCATATCGACGCTGGTGTCGGTGGGGGCCAACGTCTTCGCCATCATCCTCATGGCCGACGGTCAGATATCCATCGGTGCCCTGGGCGCCGTCATGAGCCTCACCGGCACACTGATCGCCGATACGTCAAGGCTCTTCCGTGCTGTCGCCACCTTCATCGCCAAGAAGAACGAAGCAACCGCCTTCTTCGACCTGATGGACCTGGACGAGCCCTCGACCGAAGGTGCGGCCTTGCCGGTCATCGAGGAGATCACGGCGCGGGATCTGCACTACCGCTACCCGCTCACCGACCGCTACGTCCTCGACGGCGTCGACCTCACCATCAACCAAGGGGAGAAGATCGCCTTCGTCGGCGAGAACGGCGCGGGCAAGACGACCTTCGTCAAGCTGATCAGCGGGATGCTGGCCCCGTCGCACGGCGATCTCCGGATCAACGGCATGCCCGTTGAGGAGATCAAGCCGGCAGCGCACTACGGTGCCATATCGGCGGTCTTTCAGAATCCGGCCCGGTACAAAACCTTCACCGTCGCCGACAACGTGTGGCTGGGCGACACCGGGCGCGAGCGCACCAACGGCGCCATCGCGTCGTCCCTGGAGACAGCGGGCCTGGCAAACGTGGACGAGGACGTCCTGTTGGGGAAGGACATCGGCGGCACAGACCTCTCCGGTGGGCAGTGGCAGAAGCTGGCCATCGCTCGGGCCTACTATCGCGACCGGGACTTCATTATGCTGGACGAGCCGACCTCGAACCTCGACCCGCTGGCCGAGGCCGATATCTTCCGCCGTTACATCGAGATGGCCCGGGACCGCACCGTCCTCATGGTCACCCACCGCATCAGTATCGCCGCCCTCTGCGACCGGATCGTCGTCTTCGCCGGCGGGCAGATCGTCGAGGATGGCAGCCACGCGGAGCTCATGGCCGCCGGTGGTGAGTACGCGCGCCTGCACAATGAACAGTCACAGTGGTACGATCGCTAAGGCGGGTCGAGATATGGACATAGCGTCCCACGTACCCCTACCTTCGGTCGGGCCGGTCTCCGGGCCGTGCCCGCGCGGGGAGAATAGCCACGCGTGTCAATGTGACGGAGTTTTCTAACGCTCATGCCCCAAAACAGGCCGAAACCAGGCTCTCTATTCTAAAGTTACGCTGGAATTGCCGCTTACGCCTCAAGATCCTGTTCTTGGAGAATCGCCGTCAGCACGTCGGGCATATTCGTGCAGATACCGTCGACGTCAAGCTCGACCAGCGCGCGCAGCTCGTCGGGGCGCTCCTCGTGCCAGAGCACGATGCCCAGGCCCGCCTCTCGGATTGCAGCCAGCAGCCCCGGAGTGAGCAAGGAGTGCGGCGTGGGGGAGGCCCGCTCCCAGCAGAGGTGCACGTAGTCCGCCTCGACCGCCAGCGCCCACTCCACGAACGCCGGTCTGCGTGCATCGTCGGACGGGACGTGCTCCCGTCCGATCAACACCGACGTGCGGAGGGTGGGCGCGAGAAATTTCGCTTTTTGCGGGAGCCACGGATAGAAGGAGCCCACAATCGCCGCGTCGCTGAAATCCAGTGCGTGCAGGGTGCGCACGACCGGCTCCGGGGTGCGCTGCCCCTTGAGCTCGATGTAGAGCTCGGCGCGGTCGCGCACGTGATCGATCACCTCCTCCAGCGTCGGGATGCGCTCGCCCTGCCCCACGTCGACCTGCTTGAGCTCCGCCAGCGTCATCGCCTGAATCCGGGCCGGCTCGCCCGCCACGCGCGACAGGTCGGCGTCGTGGCTGACCACTACGTGGCCGTCCCCGGACACGTAGACGTCGAGTTCGAGCATCGTGGCCCCCATCTCGATGGCCCGCTCGAAGGCCCGCAGTGTGTTCTCCGGCTCGTAGGCTGAGGCGCCGCGGTGGGCGATGTTGTGGATCATAAGGCTCCCTCCCAATGATAAAAGGCATGCGTGCATACAAGTTTACGTCGTCGCAGGGCGCGCGTCAATTCACAGTCCGCGAATTGAGCCGTGAGGATTAAGGAGTGAGAGGCCTGCCCAGGAGGGAAAACCGGGGAGTATGAGTGGCGTTTTGCGCGCATTGTGATACGGTTATCAAGTGTGTCGGGGTTCCACACCCCACGATGACGACCATTTACCCATCAGGAGTGAAGACCTATGCAAACCCAACCCGTCAAATTTTCTGAGAACCGTCTGCAGCGCATCACCCGGCATCTGCAAGGCTACGTCGAACGCGGCGACCTGTCATGTGTCAGTGCCTTGATCGGTCAAGGAACCGAGACCGTATACCAGGAAATATTCGGCTGGCAGGACCTTGCGTCCGAGACGCCGGTCGCCTTCGACACGCTCTTCCGGATTATGTCGATGACCAAGCCGGTCACCGCCGTGGCGGCGATGCTGCTCTATGAGGAGGGGCACTTCGACCTCAACACGCCGGTTCACGAGTTCCTGCCGGCCTTCGAGGAGATGAAAGTCGCCGTCAACTGGGAGGAGGACGGGGCGCCGGTGACCGAGGAGGCCGACACGCCGGTCACCTTCCGCCATCTCTTCACCCATACCGCCGGGCTGAGCTATGGAGTATTCGAACCCGAGGGTCCAATCGACGCGCTCTACCTCAAGGCCTTGACCGTGAGGGGCAAACCGGATGCGTCCATCACGCTCCAAGGACTCGCCGAGAGACTTGAATCGCTGCCCCTGGCCTTCCAACCGGGCACAGGCTGGCGTTACAGTGTCAGTCTCGACGTGCTCGGCGCGCTGGTCGAGGTGATCGCCGATGAGTCGCTGGGCGACTTCATGGCCTCCCGCATCTTTGAACCCCTCGGCATGGTCGATACGGGCTTCACCGTGCCGTCGGAGGCTGTGGACCGGTTAGCCACCGTCTATCAGCGGGATCCGGAGAGCGGAGCGTTGACACCCCACGAATCCCCGGTCCCGATTCTGCCGATGTTCTGGGGCGGGGGTGGGCTCGTCTCGAGCCTGGGCGACTACGGGCGCTTCGCCGCGATGCTCGCCAACGGCGGATGCCTTGGGGACGTACAGCTGCTCAGCCCAAACACGGTGACGATGTTCAGCACGAATTGGGCACCGTTCGAATCCCTGCCGGCCCTCCACGTGGATCACGACGGATTTGGCTACAGCCTGGGCACCGCCGTGCTGATGGACCCCTCGCCCACGGGCCAGTTCGGCAACCGGGGCGCGTTCACCTGGGGCGGCGCGTTCAGCACCTATTTCTGGGTCGACCCCGCGGAATCCCTTTACGGGGTGCTGATGACGCAGTTTGCGCCGAACGGAACCTATCCTCTGCCTCGGCGGTTCAAGCAGTTGACGTACCAGGCGATG
>DAOTTS010000067.1:0-45352 GCA_034437735.1 Anaerolineae bacterium | reverse complement strand
GCAATTGAGGGATCTTTTTCACATCAGGCCTCCTTGGATTAGTTTGTTCTTTATTCTCGCTCAAGTTGGCTCCATGTCCAGTTTTTACCCCACAAATCTGCGTAGACCCTGATAAAGCATCATGCCCGTTTGTCCAAATGTGGGGCGTTGGGTTCCCCAACCTCTATCCTGTCGATGTCGTCGAGGGCCCGCGGCCACGGTAGACGTTGAATTGAGGATCCTCTCTTACAATCGTGACGCTCATAAAGTGCTCGCGGAGCCAGCGGGGATAGGGGAGGAAGTTATTGGCGACGAGGTAAACCTCGCCTCCAGGTTTGAGGACACGGCCGGCCTCCCGGACGAAAAGCCGAGATACCTCATAGTTGATGTCATGACCCTGATGAAAAGGTGGATTGGTCACGACGGTGTCAATACTGTGATCCTCGACAGCATTGGCTCCGTGACAGAGGTGGAGTTGGGAATCCGTGATTTCGTTAGCCAGAAGCGTCCGGCGTGCGGAGGCAATCGCTCGAGCGGAGACGTCGGTCCAGATGACGTCGGCTCCTCGACGTGCTGCAGTCAGGCCGGCGAGGCCGGCGCCACACCCGAGATCCAGCACCTTTGTCCGCGATGAGACTTTCATGCCGGCGATAAGATTGGCGGTTCCTGGGTCCAAACGTCCAAGGGCGAAGACGCCGGTGCACGTGATAAGGTCGGTAGCTTCTCCATCTACAATGATGGTGTCTTGCTCAAAGGTCAGTTCGGGTAATTCGAACTGACCCGGTGGTCGACGGGCGAGCCCGGCGTGGTAGCCACCTTTTCGGACGACGATGCCGGCGTGTCCGAAACGTTTGCGCGCTTCGTTGAGCGCGGGTTTGACCCCCTCGTTCTTGGCTCCTGCGAAAACGAGCCGTCCATCCGGGCGGAGTAATGCCAAAGCCAGGTCGAGAAGCTCGCACTGACGGTCCCTGCCGCGAGGTAGGTGGAGCATCACCTGGTCGAATGCCGCTTGCGGCAACTGGGTGAAACCCGCGTCGAGTACGATCGTCGGTAAGGGCATGTCATTGGCCTCGCAGGTCGCTCTTATGGATTCGGCTTCGGCGCAGCTTTCCGTCCAGACGGTGACGATCCCACCTTCTTGGATGGACCACACAACCGACATCGTCGATCCGGGGCCGATGATCAGGACCTCATCTTCCTCCACTCGACGAGCTGCGGACATCAGAACCTGGTTGCCGGGGCCAGGTTGAGGCACTCCTTCCAGACGTTTAAGCGTGATTGTGCGACCAGATAAACGGTATGACTTTGTGTACATTGATGGCGATATCCTCATGAAAGATTGTGCATCGACGAACGATTTTAACAAATTCCCCCATGCTTTTTCTCGATTTTGAGTTATATTTATGATAATATTTATAGCGCAAATTAAGCATACTACCACTAACGCAATAAAGCACAAGTTAAGCCCTGGAGGTTGGGATGGTCGATGTAAAAGAACTGTGTAGCGAGCTAGTTTGGAATATTGAGCAGGTCATTGTAGGGAAACGATCGGTTGTCCGTTTGATTGTCATCGGCCTCTTAAGCAGAGGGCATATCCTGATTGAGGACGTGCCCGGCGTGGGAAAGACGATGCTCGCTCGTAGTTTGGCCCGGTCTATTGGGTGCAGCTTTGGGCGGATTCAATTTACACCGGATATGTTACCCAGTGACGTCACCGGCGTATCGATCTATAATCAAGCCACGAGAGAATTCGAGTTCCAGCCGGGGCCGATTATGGCGCAGGTGGTTCTCGCCGATGAGATCAACCGTGCGACGCCCAAGACGCAGTCTGCGCTGCTTGAGGCTATGGAAGAGCATCAGATCACCGTGGATGGCGTTACGCATCCTTTGCCGAGACCCTTTATCGTGTTAGCGACTCAGAATCCGATTGAATACGAGGGGACGTATTCCCTGCCAGAGGCTCAGCTCGATCGATTCCTGATGCGGATCCGGTTAGGATATCCGGAGACGTCCGATGAGATCGAAATTCTCAATCGTCAACAATTTAGACATCCCGTTGAGGATCTCGAGCCGGTTATTACTACCGAAAGGATCCTGGAAGCTCAAGAGCAGATCAGATCTATCTTTGTGTCTCCGGCTGTGAAGGAATATATCGTCAGCATCGTCAATCGAACCCGGAGCCATGAGAGTATCTACCTGGGGTCCAGCCCACGAGGCAGTTTAACCCTCTATCGCGCCGGACAGGCGCGGGCGGCCCTCTGGGGACGTGATTACGTTCTCCCCGACGATGTGAAGATATTGGCCCCGTATGTGCTGCCGCACCGAATGATTGTGAGTCCCGGCGCTAGGCTTCGCGATCTGAAGACTGAGGACGTGATCGAAGATGTTTTGGACCAGCAACCTGTCCCGGAGCGTGCGGTTGCGATGCCCCAATCCTGAATCGGTTATGTCTGAATGGTTATGCCTGAACAGTTATGCCTGGCTCGGTTTGGGCGCGAGAATTAGGGAGACGTATTAACGGAATGGATATACCTGCTAGGTGCGTATGCTAGGCGATAAATCACGAATTAGGATCTCGGCGAGTGCCTGGGCGGTCACTGGGGTCTTTGCTATCGTCGTCATTACCCAGTTACTGTCGCCCTATCGCGGTTGGCGCATTTTGATTGTGGGGTTGGGTGGGGCGCTGCTGCTGAGTTGGTTATGGGCTTTGTCGTTAGCCAAAGGTCTGGCTCTCAGACGGGAGATGCGGTTCGGTTGGGCCCAGGTCGGAGATCGACTCGTGGAACGCTTTACGCTGCGCAATCAAAAGTGGGCGCCTGCCGTATGGGCTGAAGTGGGGGATGAATCAACGATGCCCAATTATCAGGTGAGCCGAGGCACCGGTGTGCCGGCGCGCGATTCTATCCGGTGGCATACCGAAGCGGTCTGCATGCAGCGGGGGCTCTTCACGTTGGGTCCCACGCACCTGCGCACCGGGGATCCTTTTGGGTTTTTCACGGTGGAGATGGATTTTCCAGCCTCGCTGCCCCTGCTGATTTTGCCGCCCATCGTGCATCTGCCTCACATCGAGGTGGCGTCCGGCGGGCGGTCTGGAGAGGCCCGTCCTCGTGCTAACGTGATGGATCGGACCGTCAGTGCCGCCAGCGTTCGCGAGTACGTGTCGGGGGACAGCCTCCGTTGGATCCACTGGCGTACGACCGCGCGGCTTAACGATTTTTACGTTCGCCTTTTTGATTCGACGCCGGCAGGGGACTGGTGGATTTTGCTGGATATGGATCGCGATGTGCAGATCGGTGAGGGCCAAAACGCGACCGATGAGCATGGGGTCATCCTCAGCGCTTCTTTGGCCGATCGAGGGGTGCGCCGTAGAAAGGCCGTGGGGCTGATTGCACAGGGTGAGCAGTTGGTCTGGATGAAACCCGAGGAGGGTGAGGGACACCGCTGGGATATCTTGAGGTCATTGGCTCTCATTGACCGGGGGGCTCGTCCGCTCGCTGACGTGTTGTCACGTGTGGCGTCGAGTATAGGGCGCAGTTCGAGTCTGATCATTATCACACCATCGACCGAGAACCGGTGGGTTGAATCCCTGGTTCCCCTGGTTCGACGCGGCGTGATTCCCACGGTTCTGCTTCTCGAACCCCAGTCGTTTGGCGGGGAAGGGGATATGGCAACCGTCGAGCAGTCGTTGGCTAATTTGGGCGTTGCTTACTACGAAATCACACGCGATATGCTCGATCAACCGGAGTCTCAACCGGGCCGACAAGGCGTTTGGGAGTGGCGGGTGTTAGGCACGGGGCGAGCAGTTGCGATTGATAGGCAACGCGATGCGATGTGGCGGTCTTTGACATGAAGCAGAAAAAGCGAACCCCTAATCTTCTACGGCTTGTCATCTCAGCCTTAGGGCCCAGGGCGCTCCTTAACTGGTTCTTGATGCTCGTGATCTTATACAGCATCGCCAGCGGTCTGACGGACGTCATCGAGGACATCGACCGCGCCCTTGTCTTTGCGGTGGTTTCTATCTCTGCGACACTGGGTTGGTTATTAGCACTTTTGCCCATTAATGATTGGATGACGACCCTCTTCGGGCTGCTCCTCGGTTTTGAGTATCTCCTTATCCGCGTGGGGCGATTGGGCGACACCCTGGTTCAGATCCTTCGGTCTGCCTCTCAGTTCGTCTACGACCTTGTCCTCTGGTATTGGACGCAAGAGCCCCCGAATTGGATGGCCGTTCCGCAGCTCTTCTGGGATCTTTGGCGTGATATGAGTACGTTGATCGTTCGCATGGGGCAGTGGATGGTTGACGTTTTATCCGGTGAAGGCGTGTTCGATCCGGTGGGTGCGGCTTTGACCTGGGGGTTCGGTATATGGTTCTGTGGATTGTGGGCTGGATGGGTGGCGAAGCGGCATCACAGTCCGGTGATTGGTGTGCTGCCCAGTGGGGCCGTGCTTGCATTTGTTATTTCTTACACGGGTGAGAATCCCTATGTGTTGCTTCCGGTTGTCGGCATAAGCCTGGTGCTTCTCGCTTTGATGCAGCATTCTGAGCGCGAGAGTCTGTGGGCTCAACGGGACACGGATTATTCGAATGGCCTTTGGAGTGACATCCTGGTGGTGGCCACCGGTATCTCTATTGGACTGGTGGTTCTATCGGCTATTGCGCCTTCCATCACCGTGGAGAGAATCACAGAATGGGTCCGGGAGGTCACGCGGTCGGAGGCGGATTCCGAGGGCTCGGTGGCGAAATCTTTGGGTCTGGAGCCCAAGCCGGAACCGCAGGCCCGTGTGCCTCTTGATGATGTCCGTTCGACGGGGCTGCCTCGCCGACATCTGATCGGGTCAGGCCCCGAGTTATCCCGTGAGGTCGTCATGGTGATTGAGATCGGTGAACTGGCACCCATCCCAGATATCACGATGATGGAAACTGCCTCAGTTCCTAATCACTACTGGCGCAGCATTACGTATGACTGGTACTTCGGTCGAGGATGGGCGACGACGGGCACCGAGGAAGCGGAGTATGAGGCGGGTGAGGTCGCCGATCCGTTTGAGCCGGAAGAGGATCCCAATTATCGTCGTGTGAGGCAAAACGTACGCCTCGTTGGCGAGGATATGGGGTGGCTGGTGTATGTCTCGGGCCGGCTTATGTCGGTGGATGAGCCGTACAAGGTTTCTTGGCGTCAGGGTAACGAGATCTTTGCTGTTACGACCGAGGCCGTGGAGTATCGTGCGGACTCTTATATTCCGATTGTGACAGAGGATGCGCTGCGTGCTGCTTCAACTGAATACCCAGAGGGCTTTCTAGATCGGTATCTCAGGTTGCCGGACGATACGCCCGAGCGTGTCAAGTCCCTGGCTCGAGACCTCACGGCAACCGAGCCGACGCCCTACGATCGGGCTAAAGCGATTGAGTCCTACTTACGCGAGTTTCCCTACACATTGAATGTGCCGCAGCCCGGACTCCAGGAGGATATCGCGGATTTCTTCCTGTTTGAACTTCAGAAGGGCTACTGTGATTATTACGCGACGTCTATGGTGGTCCTGGCACGCTCCGCGGGGCTGCCGGCCCGCTTGGTCGTAGGGTACTATACCGGTACGTACGATTCCACCAACGCCCGTTATATTGTCACGGAAGCGGATGCTCACGCTTGGCCTGAGATTTACTTTCCCGGTTACGGATGGATTGAGTTCGAGCCCACGGGCGGGCGCCCGCCTATCGATCGTGCCGAGTCGGAGGAAGGCGAGTTTATATGGCCTGAGGGCTCCGATCTCGATCCTTTGGTGGATCGGGACACAAGGCGCGCGATAACCGATGCCCTCACGATAGGCGAATGGTTGTTGATCGGTTTCGGCTCTGTGGTGGGCTTTGTGCTTCTGGCAAGCGGCATCGATGGTGTTGTCCTCCTTATGTTGGGGACGCCTCACGCTCTGCTCTCCCGCATTTACGTCAGGCTGCGCCGGTTTAGTGGTCGGCTACAGGCTGACGTTCGCGAGGGTGACACGCCCTACGAGTTAGCCGACGTGCTCAAGGCGCGCATCGAGGCGATTGTTCGCGACCGCGCGTGGCTGAAGCCTATTCTGCAGCCAGCCTTTGATGAGATTGACCTGCTTATCGACTGCTATGTCGAACAATGGTACAGTCAGGTCCTCGAGATGGACCAGCAAGACCGCCGGACCGTGGTATCGACTTGGTGGGGTTTGCGATGGCGTTTGTGGATCGCGAGACTTTGGCGCAATCCAAGCCCGGTTGAGGACTCTGAAGTTGAAGCCGAGGCGGTCCCAGCCTCGGATTGAATGGGCATCCACCTACCTGACACTTTGTAGCCGATAAGTTTTTAGTTACACAGAGATGCACAGAGATACATAGAGACAGGCAATGCATAGCTCTGAATCTGTTTCAGTGCTATGAGCTTTGGATAGAGTTGATCAAAATTGACAAATATACAATCTGTCCATTCACAATCTCTTTCCTCATACAAGATAATCTCTGTGGAACTCTGTGTAACTATCGATTACTGATCCGGACACAAAACGCTAAACTTTTCGGCTATGCTCATAGCAACACAGAAAAGCTTTAATTATTCATGTCCAGATCATCAAAGACCGTTGAACGAAAGTGCCCGGTAGCTAGATTGGGCATCAAGGTTGATACCGATTCGTATGGGGTCTCATATTGTCACTCGGATACGTTCATCCCATTATCGCTCAGGAGGTACCTTTGTCCCAGCTCTCACTCGATGCACAAATCACCTTTCTCTACACACGCGATCTTGACGCCACCGCCGCATTCTATGAGGAGACGATGGGGTTTCCCCTGGTTCTGGATCAGGGCGGGTGTCGCATCTACGGAACGGCTCAGCATGCTTATCTCGGTTTCTGTGAGCGGGAACCGACACCCGCGAGGGACGGCATCATTTTTACCCTGGTGACCGATGAGGTGGACCTATGGTACGAGCGCTTAAGAGATGCCGGTGCTCCTATCGAAAAGGCACCGGCAGTCAACGAAACCTACGGTATCTATCATTGCTTTGCTCGCGATCCCAATGGATATCTGATTGAGGTTCAAAGATTTCTCGATCCGGATTGGCACCGTCATGTCTGAGGCAAATAGAGTTTCATACCGGTTCAGGATGAGCAAATGGGCAACCTTGTTCTGCAGGATAGTGAGTAGGGCGGGGGAATAGGGAGAGCTATGGCTGAATCTTTCTATCGGTTTGCAACGGCTTTGGCCATCGGCATTCTCGTTGGCGTGCAGCGGGAGACGGCGTACGATGAGCCCGAGGGCAAACTGTTCGCCGGTGTACGAACCTTTGCGATGATCAGCTTGTCGGGGTACGTGATGGCTTTGGCCTCGGAACAACTCAATTCGGCACTGCCCTTTATCGGTGGGTTGATTGTTCTCGCCGTGCTCTTAGGTCTGGCCTACTACGCGGATGTGATTGTGGGGAAACCGGGCATGACGACGGAGATATCCGCGGTGGTGACGTTTGGCGTTGGCGCGCTCTGTCATTGGGGGTTGATCCCGCTTGCAGCAGCCCTGGGGGTTGCCGTGACGCTTATGCTCTCACTGAAACACGAGTTCCGAAGCTTCACCCATGCGCTCACGCGGGAAGACATCTATGCGGTTCTCAAGTTTGCGATCATCAGTTTGATTGTCCTCCCCATTCTTCCCAATCAGGCATATGGCCCGCCTCCCCTGCAAGTTCTGAATCCCTATCAGATATGGTTGATGGTCGTTTTGGTCTCAGGGGTGAGTTTCCTGGGATATGTATTGATCAAAGCTGTGGGGGCCCGCCGGGGATTAATCCTTACCGGATTGTTAGGCGGTATCGGTTCCAGTACGGCTGTGACCCTGAGCCTGGCCGGACGCAGCCGGGATGAAGCTAGACTATCTCGCCCGTTTGCGGTTGCGATTCTGATTGCCTGGATCGTGATGTTCATCCGCGTTATCATCCTGGTTTTCGCGCTCGATTCCGATTTGGCGCGGAGCTTGATCGTGCCGATGGTCTCCGCGGCAGTCGCCGGGGCCGTCTATTGCATCTACCTCTATTTCGTCCAGCAGGTCTACGAACGGGATCACATCCAGTTCTCCAATCCCTTCAAGCTCGGCCCCGCCATCCGGTTTGGTCTAATCTTTGCGGTGATTCTGCTCGTCTCCAAGGCCGCTCAGGTGTATTTCGGCAACCTGGGCACCTACATTTCCGCTTTTGTATCAGGATTGGCGGATGTGGATGCGATTGCGCTTTCGTTAGTCAATCTCACCGAAGGCGATGCGGGGATCTCGCAGGTGGTCGCCACGCGGGGGATTGTGATCGCGGCGATGGCCAATACGCTGTTCAAGGGGGGGTACGCTCTGACCATCGGCTCCCCGGAGCTTCGGAAGGCCCTGTGGCCCGGTTTGGTGCTCGTCCTGGGTGTGGCCCTTGGGGTTGCCTTTCTGTGAGTTTGTCCGCACGAACTCGTCCTGTGATGCAGACGACCTGGTCAACGCTCTTTGGGGTTGGTTCATGAAAAAAAAGCGCCTCGCCAATTCGGCGAGGCGCTTTGAGCGGGCGACGGGACTCGAACCCGTGACATTCAGCTTGGGAAGCTGACGTTCTACCACTGAACTACGCCCGCGTTTCCCAACTGCGATCAGTATACCATACTGAGGCTAGATGGCAAGTAGGGCTTTATCATTCTCAAGGAAACCCTAAGTTTCTGCCTCTTGTTGCTGAAAACCAAGAACAAGCATTGCGCTTTTGAGACTTCATATGGCAAAACCGGGGATTGCAAATCCCCTGGGAGCGAGAATGATAGGCCCCTAAGATGGCAAGTTGGATTTTTCGAAATTCACTTGCCTTTGAGTTGGGTGGCTGCTGTTGTTGCCGCCAAGGTTTTTCCCATTGTCGCGTCTCCGCTGCCCAGCCCATAGACAACGATCTGGCTGCCCTCTTCACGGCCAATGCGCTCCAGCACGTTCAGGCGGTAGAGTTCCAGGGCTCGATCCGACATCGACTCGGCGGCCTCAGTGAACTTGTCGGTGATGGCTTTCTCGGCGTCGGCCTCCGCGATCTTCGCCTGGGCCGCTCGACGCGACTGGGCGAGGACGCTTAACTCCTGGATGAGGTCACTGGGCACGTGCACGTCCGTGATCTCAACGGAGGTCACGTCGACGCCGAAGGACGACGCGGAGGTGTCGATGATCCGCTCGAGGCCGTTGGCGACGGAGTCCCGATCTCCCAGCAGCTCGGTCAGTTCCAAGGTCCCGATGGTGTCCTTGAGGGCGCTGTTGGCAGCCTGAAAGACGGCTTCTCGATAGTTGACGACGCTCAACGCGGCGCGCTGTGGATCCTCGACCCGCCAGAAGACGACCGCTTCGCAGCCGACCGGTACGTTGTCCGCGGTCAGCGTCTGGGCCGCCTTAATGATCCGGGTGTGGATTCGCATATCGATGATCGCGGCGGCTGACTCGTTGAAGGGGGGGTAGGGGATGACCCAGAATCGGCCCGGGCCGCGCACGCCCACGAACTTGCCCAGTTTCAGGATGATGACCCTCTCGTATTCCGAGACGATGTAGAGGGAGCGACTGATCATACTCGGTATTATCAGCGCCGCGAGCCCTCCCACAATCAGCACGGCGACTCCCAGGAAATCATTGATAGCGCCGAGGATCGCGGCAAGAATCGCTGCGATAATTCCGATCAGGAAGAACCCGGAGAACCAGATCAACGTGCGCTGTACGCGTTGGACGTTGTTCAAATTGCGGTTGTTGGACGGTGACGCGTATGTGGCTGCTTGCGATTCATTCGAGGCCATAGCTGTCTCCTTTGTTGACTATGTCATTCGATGCGGTTTCGCCATTCCTTGTTCTCTTCAGTGTATCAGAACTTTCGACTTAACGCAATTCAGGGCTGTGGTCAAGGTGCCGTGACTGTGTCCGTTCTTGTGCTCTTTTGACCAATTCTACTTGACGTTTTAATGAGTTTAGATATAATTGTCCTCACGTTGCGGGGTAGAGCAGTGGCAGCTCGTCGGGCTCATAACCCGGAGGTCGGTGGTTCGAATCCATCCCCCGCTACTCCTTTTATATTATGGCGAGGTAGCTCAATGGCAGAGCAGGGGACTCATAAGCCCTTGGTTGGCAGTTCGAATCTGCCCTTCGCCACTGAAAAGGCCCGGCAAATCGCCGGGCTTTTTTTTGATGCTGGTGCCGGGTTCCCGCGAACCCAGGTCGACCTGGGCGCTTGCCGATTACTCGTATCGCAGGGCGTCGATGGGGTTGAGGCCGGCGGCTCGCTGGGCAGGGTAGATGCCGAAGAAGAGGCCCACGGCTGCTGAGAACGCGGTCGCCAGGACAATTGCTCCCAAGGTGATGACCGCACGGAATCCATCGCTGCGAAGGAAATACGAAATGGCTGTGGCCCCGGCTGCCCCCAGCCCGATGCCTAAACCGCCCCCAAACATGGAGAGCATCACAGCCTCGATCAGGAACTGCCAAAGGATATCGCGCTTTCGCGCTCCCACCGCTTTGCGCAGGCCGATCTCACGGGTCCGTTCCGTCACCGATACGAGCATAATATTCATAATGCCTATCCCACCCACCAGGAGGCTGATGCCGGCAATGGCGCCCAAGAAGACCGTAAGCACACTTGTGATCTGTTCGAAGGTGCCGATGATGTCGTCCTGACTGATAGCCGTGAAGTCATCGGGCTGTCCCGGTGCAATGCGATGGCGTTGTCGTAAGATCTGAGAGACCTCGGCGATCGCGGCCTCCATTCGTTCTTCGTTGACGGCCTGGATGTAGATAAAGGAGACGCGGGGTTCCCCGCGATTCGTGCGACGGGGGAAAATCCGCGTTAAGGCTGTATTCAGGGGGATGAATACGCTCTCATCCTCGTTCTGGAAGTTGTTCCCCCCGCGTTCCGCCATAATCCCAATGACCCGGAACGGCACGCCGTTGATCCTGACGATCTCCCCAATGGGGGTGGAGTTGTTCGGGAAAAAGTACTCCACTGCGTCTTTGCCGAGAACGGTCACCCGATTTCTCGCCTGATCGTCTGACTTGCTGATGAACGTCCCCCTGATCGTCGGCCAGTCCCGGACCAGGTTGTAGTTAGGGGTGACCCCGCTGACCTCCAGGCGGCGTTCCTTGCCCGGCGTGGTGATTTGGGCCGAACCTTGAACAAGCGGGGCGACTCGCTGGACGTCGGGCGCCTGGAGTGGGTCGGCCAATGCTTCGGCGTCCTTGAGCGTCAGATAAGCCGGGCGTTCGAGCTCCTGTTCGAAAGAACCGGGGATGATGAAAAAGAGGTTGGTGCCGATGGATTGAAACTGATCCGTAATGTAAGCTTGAACGCCTTCGCCCACCGACATCAGGGTGATCACGGCACCGACCCCGATGATGATACCCAGCATCGTCAATGCCGAGCGTAGTTTATTGGCTGTCAAGGCGCGTAAGGCCAGACGACTGCTTTCGAAGATATTCACGCCGACACCTCCATCATCTCCTCTGTTAGGGTGGGGCTCGGATTATCGTCCGTGAGGTACTCCTCTTTGACGATTTTTCCGTCGAAGAGGTGCAGGACTCGCTGGGCGTACCGGCTGACACGGGGGTCGTGGGTGACCAAAACGATAGTAATGCCGGTTTCTTGATTGAGCCGCTGTAAGATTTCCATGACCTCTTTCCCGGATTTGCTGTCCAGGTTCCCCGTGGGTTCGTCGGCCAGAATGATTGAGGGCTTATTGACCAAGGCCCGCGCGACGGCAACCCGCTGTTGTTGTCCTCCCGAAAGCTCGTTCGGTGTATGGTCGAGTCGATCGCCAAGGCCTACGGATTCCAGAACCTCTTTGGCCCGACTGCGCCTTTTTGTCTGACTGATCCCCGCGTAGATGAGCGGCAGCGCGACGTTTTGAAGCGCTGTCGTGCGTGCTAACAAGTTGAACTTCTGGAAGACGAAACCTACGCCTCCATTACGTATTACCGCCAGCTCATCGTCGGATAGTTCGCTGACGTCCTGGCTGTCTAAGGTATAGGTGCCCCACGTCGGTTGATCGAGACATCCGATGATGTTCATCAGCGTCGATTTCCCCGAACCGGAGGGCCCCATGATCGCGATGACCTCTCCCCGCTGCACGGAAAGGGACACTCCTCGTAAGGCGTGAACCTCATTATCTCCCATGCGGTAGATTTTGTGTAAGTCTCTGATCCAGATGACTGTATTGTCCATACTATCGCTTCAATCCCTTGTTGGATGGGTTAATCACCGGTCGAAGGCGGCCCTTGGAATTCAAAGAGATCGCGCTCTTCGCTGACCAAAGCGATCGTCTCTCCCTCTTCCAGGCCGGCAACCACCTGGGTGTAGGTTTCATTTCGAGCGCCGATCTCGATCGGCTTTCTCGTAATCTTACTTCCCTCAACACAATGGCAGTAGGTATAGGTCTCCGAACTCGTTTGATCGGTGCGGACTGCCCAATTAGGCACGAGAAGCGCATTCTTGACTTGTTCGACGGTTAAGCGCGCAGTCGCTGTCATGCCGTCCAGAAACGGGACCGGTGCGGATTCCGTGATTTTTATACGGACAGGATACGCGATCACACCGCCGATTTCCTCGGGTATGGATTTGACAAGGTCGACCTCCCCTGCAAACGTCACGTTGGGGTAGGCGTCCAGCGTTATAGCGGCAGGTTGACCGACCGAGATCCTGCCGATGTCGATCTCATCGATGGTCAACTCGACGTAGAAGGCCGAGGTGTCAAGCATCCTGATCGCCGGCAGTTCGACGGATGTGGGTTGACCCTCCGTAAGATTGATCTGGGAAATCACACCATCAAAGGGAGCGGTGAGCGTCGCATCCTCGATACGCGTTTGAGCTTGCAGAATATCCAGTCTCGCTTGCGCTGCTTGGAGCTCAAGTCGCCGAACCTCCAAGAGGGCCGGACCATCGGTAAGGTCCTCGAGCTGGGCCTGAGCTCGCTTATAGCTCTCATAGGCCCGCATACGCTGGCTCTGTGCCTGCTGGATGTCATACTCCGCCTTGGCTAGCGTCACGCCAACATTGCCGGCGGCCTCCTGGGCGGCGGCCGAGACCGGCGCTGCATAAGCCTTTGGAAGCCCAAACTCATCCAGGGTCTCGAGTGCGTTCTCTTGCGCTTCCTCGGCGTCATCTCTATTTTCTTTGGCAAGCCGGATGTCGCGAGAGGCCTGAGCCTCGGCCAGCTCTTTGCTGGCCTGTGCTACATTGATGCTGTTGGCCGCATCTCGTATCGATAATTCGGTCACATCGATCTCGTCCTCATCGGGCGGTTTTCTGAGGATCGCCAAGTTGAGTTCGGCTTGCTCCAGGCTGAGTTCAGCTTGCTGGACTGCCCGCTCGAAATCGCTCAGGTCGAGACGTGCAAGGACATCTCCCTCTTCCACCTGATCTCCAACCTCAACCGCGACGTCGCTGACTATGCCGCTCGTGCCGAAGTTCAGTGAGAGCTTCTTGTCAGCGACAAGATTGCCGCTTGCGATTACCGTGACATTGAGTGTGTCTCTCGTGACCTGCGCCTCTCTGAGAATTTGGTCCTCGGAGGTGGTGGTTTGCGCTCGGCGGCCGCGCAGATAAAACACGCCGGCCGCAATTCCTGCTAAGAGCAGCACTATGACTATTATGACGAAAGGTTTTTTCATCTTCGCTATCTTTCCCTTTGGCTCAATCTTCGAGTAAGGCCGCGGTGATCTAGAATTCCGGAGGACCGCTGGGTCTATCCTCGGGAATGAACGATCGTTCCTGTGTCACCAGCGCAACGGTGTTGCCTTCTTCCAAGCCAGAAAGCACTGCTGTTTGGTTCTCATTGCCTCTGCCGGTTTCGATAGGGGTGCGAACTGGCTCGCCGTCAACCACCCGGTAGCAGTACGTCTCTCCGGTCTCCTGATCCACTTGCACTGCCCAATTGGGTATCACCAAGATATCCTCCAATTGATCGATCAGGATATCAACGCTGGCGGTCATGCCTTCATAAAGATCGATGCTTGAATGATCGTCAACGACTACCCGAACTTGATAGGACGTAATCCCTGCGAGCTCCGTCGATTCCGGTACGATACGGTCAACGTGACCTTCGAGTATGGTCTCGGGATACGCGTCGAGGATGATATCAACGCTTTGATCTATTTTGATGTTTCCGATATCAATCTCATCAACGGTGAGGTTGATGAAGTATCTTGCATCGTCTACCAAGGTGAGGATAACGTCGCCTAACCCGACGCGTTCACCTTCCTGGGCCTCTACGTCGGCGACGTAGCCATCGAAAGGGGCTGTGAGGATCGTTTTGGACAGTTCTTCCTCCGCCTGTTTTGTATTGAGTTCGGCCTGTCTGACCTGTGACTCCAACAACGCGATCCGATCCTCGTCCGGTGCCGATTGCAGTCTCTCTAAGGACCGTACAGCCTGCTGATACTGCGTATAGGACGATTCCCATTCGGTCTGTGCTTGTTTGATTATGAGCTCGGCGTTAAGTTTGGCAATATGCTCTTTAACTAGGGCGTCTTGATAGTTCTCTTCTTTCCGCTGTTTTTCTCCGGATGAGGCTTCACGCAGTTGGATGTGGGCATTTTCGCGCTCCCGCTGGGCTTGAACCACGAGGCGATCCGCGTCCGCTTGCGCCGTCTGTTTGCCGATACGGGCAACCTCCAACGTTTGTGCAGCAGACTGTTTCGCCAGTTCTGCCAGCTCGACGTCCTCGGGATCTGGGTCCTTCTTTGCCTCGTCTAAGTCCAATTGCGCGCGTTCGACGCCCAATTCAGCGCGCTCGACCTGTCTCTGCAAATCTTCGGATTGGAGAGAGGCAAGTTCATCTCCTTTTCCTATCTGCTCGTTGGTGTCAACCTGAATTTCGCTGATGACGCCGGATATGGAAAAACTCAGCGCGCGCGTCTCATGAGCACTCACATTTCCGCTTGCTGGGACTGTAAGCTCCAAATTTGCACGCTTCGCTTCCATGGTACGGATAATCTCCGGCTTTTCGGCACTTGCCTGTCGAGATCGCAGCCAAAAGAATCCGCCAATCCCTGCTGCTATTATTACTATGACGAGCAGGACGGTTGTCAGTCGCTTCATGCCTTCTCCTTCACTTATAATGACTCGGGTCATTTATGACCCGAGTCATTATAACAAATCATAGCTTATCTGGCAATGGTCTCTTTTTCTGAAACATCATTTGTTTTGTAGGGAAAGATCCGATATCCCCTATCCTCTATATGATAAAAAACAGCAAATGTCTCATCTCATTTGCTGTCCGGGGCTTCCAGTTTCTCGTTGTGGTTTTTTGTTTTTAGATATCTGGGAGTGTGCGTCTCAAGTAGGGTAGCAGGGGGTGACTCTTGCCGGCGCCTACGGCAACGCAGGCCATAGGTGCGTCGGCCACATAGACCGGCACGCCGGTTTCCTGGGTCAGCAGTTGATCGAGGTTGCGAAGGAGGGCGCCGCCTCCAATCATCGTCATGCCACGGTCGATGATGTCGGATGCGAGCTCCGGGGGGGTTCGCTCTAAGACGGATTTGATCATATTGACGATGAGCGCTAAGGGCTCTTCCAATGCCTCAACGATGTCGTCGGTTGTGATCTCGACACTCCTGGGGAGCCCCGTGACCTGATCGCGTCCCTGGACCTCCATGCGCATCGGTTCCTCGATGGGCATGGCAGATCCCACGCGGATCTTCGCCTCTTCGGCACTGGGTTGACCTAACATAAGGTTGTATTTGCGCCGTACATAGGCTGCAATCGCTTCGTCCATCCGGACTCCGCCCTGTCGAATGGCGGCAGAGGTGACGACGCCGTACATTGATAGGACGGCCGCTTCACTGGCGCCGCCTCCCAGGTCGATGACCATATGCCCACCCGGCGTGTGGATGGGAAGGCCGGCGCCGATCGCGCCGGCCAGGGGTTCCGGAATGAGATACACCCGACGAGCGCCTGCCTCAAGGGCCGCATCCTCTACCGCCCGCCGCTCAACCTGTGTCACGCCAAACGGGACGGTGACAAAGACCTTGGGCTTGAGGAGACGATGCCGACCAATCGCCTGGTTGATGAAATAGAAGAGCATCTCCCGGGTCACGCGGTAGTCCGCGATCACGCCGTCCCGCAAGGGGCGTCGCACGACAATCGTCTCCGGCGAACGTCCCATCATCGCCCGGGCTTCTTCACCCACTGCGAGGACTTCGCCGTTTTCGAGCGCCTGGGCGACGACCGAGGGTTCTTGTAAGACGATCCCCCGTCCACGGACGTAGACCAGGACGTTCACCGTCCCCAAGTCAATTCCCAATTCTTCAACTAATGGCATAGGTAACTTGTTTTACCCCCCAATTGGACCTTAGCGTGGTCGCGACCGAAATCACTTGACAGGATGATGATACACGAAATCGTATCTTTGTCCAATGTTCTGATCGCTCCTTAACGTTCAGGATGGGTGGATAGGTTGTTTATGTTAGACTTTTTGATATACTTTTCAACTGGTGCAGTATGTTCTATTAATTCCAAGCGTTCCATTGGTTAGTCGGTTCATCTTAACGGACCGTATGAGAGCGCTTAATGCGTGGGTCTCCCCGGAAAGAGTCAATATGGAGCCAACACTTGGCTAATCAGGGTATTGTTGTGCGAGTTGTAGGCGTTGTCGTTGACGCTTTTTTCGATTCCGGCGATCTTCCAAGTATCAATAGTGCATTGGCCGTTCAACGTGATGACGGCTCCGAGTTAATCATCGAAGTTCAGGAACATATCGACCCCTATACGGTTCGTGCGATTGCAATGGATAGCACGGCCGGATTGCGGCGTGGACTGCCTGTCGATGCGAGTGGTGGCCCCATCTCTGTCCCTGTGGGTCCGTTGACGCTCGGCCGGATGTTTAACGTTCTTGGTGAACCTATCGATGAGGGCGATCCTGTTCGGGCGTCCTCCCGGCCTATTCACGTTTCTTCTCCCCCGCTCCACGAGCAGCGAGTTTCAGATGAACCGCTGGTGACGGGAGTCAAAGCTATTGATCTGTTAACGCCCTATCCTCGCGGGGGGAAAATCGGTCTCTTTGGCGGGGCCGGCGTTGGTAAGACGCTGTTAATAATTGAGTTGATGGGTAACACGATTCGTGAGCATTCTGGCATTGTGCTCTTCGCGGGCGTGGGGGAACGCAGCCGGGAAGGGCACGATCTCTGGCGCGAGATGCAGGACAGTGGGGTGATTGAAAACACGGTATTGGTCTTCGGCCAGATGAATGAGCCGCCGGGTGCAAGACTCCGGGTGCCGATGACGGCCTTGACGATGGCTGAATATTTCCGAGATCACGAGCGGCGTGATGTCTTGGTTTTTATCGATAACATCTTTCGCTACATCCAGGCCGGGGCCGAGGTCTCGGCGTTGCTCGGACGATTGCCCAGTGCGGTCGGGTACCAGCCTACCCTGGAGAGTGAGATGGGGCAGTTGCAGGAGCGGATCGCGACGACCAGCCGGGGGAGCGTGACGTCCGTTCAGGCCGTCTATATTCCTGCCGATGACCTAACTGACCCGGCTGTGGTCGCGACCTTTGCCCATCTTGATGCGTCCACGGTTCTCTCTCGGGAGCAGGTTAGCCGAGGCCTTTATCCTGCGGTGGATCCGTTGGCTTCCTCAAGCGCGCTTCTGACGCCGGAGCGGGTGGGGGAGACTCACTATCGGATTGCAGCGGATGTCCGGGAGCTGTTGGCCCGATATGAAGAGCTTCAGGACGTTATCGCGATCCTCGGGATCGAGGAGTTGAGCGAGGAGGATCGCGATGCGGTGCGTCGGGCCCGCAGGCTGCAGCGGTTCTTAACTCAGCCCTTCAAGGCTGCGGAACAATTCACAGGTATGGAAGGGACGACTGTGCCCTTGGATGAGACGTTGCGCGGGTTTCAGGAAATCCTTGACGGAGACCACGATGATTTACCGGAACAGGCATTCTATATGGTGGGGACGATCGACGAAGTCATGGCGAAGGCTGATAGACTCGCAGAGGAGTCCTAGGAGTTGAGATGTCTGCCATGCTTCGCTTCACCGTTCTGACCCCTGATGGCCCTATTATCGAGTCGGAGGCCGTACAAAAGGTCCGAGTACGTCTTGCGGATAGCAGTTTATTAAGTGTGTATCCGTATCATGCACCACTTATGGCGGAGACATTGGATGGTGATGTCCTCTATATGGTGGATGAGCAAGAGAAACACGTGTGTCTTCGATCCGGTATTTTCTTTGTGCATGAGAATGTCGTGACCATCCATACTGGGGGTAAGATGGGGGATGAGCCGTCATCTGTGGGAGCGGAGGTCGAGGAGAAACAGGAACGGCGTTTCGATCGTTTAGCTGCGGCGCTTATGTCCACCTTGCGCGCTCATCCACAGCGCATTGCTGACGAGTACCAGGTGTTGGATTCTGAACCAGACGGGGAGGTTTAATGTCAGCAAGTTGGAAACCTTGGCATTTCCCTGTTTTATGGAGGTTTGGAGTCGTCGGCGCCTTGTAAAAACCGTCTCCGAGGAGTGCGAAGCCTGCCCTTGAGGGTACGGGGACTCGGAGCACTTTTTAGAAGACTGCGGTTGAGGGACGTTAGGGAGGATTTTATGCCCTGGTTTTGGATGGGGCTCGGTGGTTTGATAGGGGTTTTTAACGGGGTGAGTCAGATAAGGCTGGTTGCTCAGATTCGTCCCGGTGCCGACTTCAAAACTTATGCATGTGTTTTTCGGAGTTATGGCCTACGATTTATGTTGCTGCTAGTCGGGCTGACATTAGCGGTGCGAAACGGCCTGGTTGCTGCTTTGAGCATGTTTTTTGGCCTGTGGCTCGCCCGCTGGGTCAACGTGCTGGTGGGTTATACCGGCTTGATCGATTGGTCGTGGTTTGACGTCTCGTCACAAGGAGCTGGATAATTATGGAAGATGTATTTCCGGAGGTCGCTTTTCTGATTTTCGGCATTCCGGTTCGGGATACGGTCATTTCGACGTGGGTTGCGATGGCAATCACGATTGGACTGGCTGTCTTACTTCGTGACACTATGCCTACGGCCATCGAAATGGTGATCGATTTCTTCCGGGGCACCATACGCGATGTGATGGGAGACCGTCCCGTGGAGAGGTTTATCCCGTTTCTGGGCACACTGGGGATCTTCATCGCAATCGCTAACATCATTGGTGTTGTCCCTCTGGTTGAGACCCCAACCAAGGATATCAACACACCCTTAGCGCTTGCCCTGGTGGTGTTCTTTGCCGTTCACGTCTTTGGGGTGCTAGAAAAAGGTGCCCTGGATTATTTCAAGGAATTTCTGTCGCCGCTGATCATTCTGGATATTATCGGTCAGGCAAGCCGGACGATGTCGTTGACCCTGCGCCTGTTCGGCAATATTATCAGCAGTGAGATCATTGTTGCGGTGATTTTCTCCTTGGTTCAACCCATTGCGCCTTTGCCTATGATCGGGCTATCGATGTTCACCGGCGTGCTTCAAGCCTATATTTTCGTCGTTTTGACAACCGGTTATATTGCCTCGGCCGTTCGGGATGACAGTGTGTAAGCAATAGGCTGATTCAGTGCGCATTTTTTCTCTTGTAAAGACCGTCCCCGAGGACGGGGACTTGGAGCTTTTTTTTGAAGTGCTGAGGTTTCTTGGTAGCAGTTCGGGCTGTTAAGGTGAGGAAGGAGAGGATGATGGAACAAATGGATTCGGGAACTCTGATTACGTTGGTGACGATTTTGGTCACAGGAATTGGGATGATTCTGGGGGCGATCTTGCCCGTAATAATGGAGGGCCGCGCCGTGTTTCGAGCGCTCGAAGGGATGACCCGGCAGCCTGAGGTCGCTGGTGACCTGCGAAACACGTTGGTGGTTGCAATGGCGCTGCTAGAGACGGCGGCTATCTATGTGCTGTTGGTGATGCTGATTCTTATCTTTTCCAACCCGCTTTTGGAACGTTTTTTTCCAGCCGGTTGAGGCTTCCCTATAACTCTGCTTTAAAAGACAAGGATTAACTTATGCTGGAATTGGATGTCGCCACAGTTTTGTGGGAGATGTTTAACTTTCTCGTTCTATTTGCGGCACTCTATTTCCTCCTTTTCCGTCCTATGATGCGACGGATCCGGGAACGAGCTAACGAGAAAGCTCGTGTAATGGAGAAGCTCAGAGAGGATCAGAGCGAAGCGGAAGCACTGAGAGAGGATCTCGAGTCTCGGTTGGCAAATGCTGAGGATGAGGCCGAATCCATCGTGGAGAAGGCCAAGAGCCAGGCTGAGGTTGAGCGGGCGGAGCTTTTGCAGGAGGCTCAGGCCGAGGTCGAGCGGATTTTGGCAGAAGCACAGACCGATGCATCAAGAATGAAGCGGCAGGCGATTGAGGAGTTCCACGAGGAGCTACTCCAAGGGGTGTTGGACGTGAGTGGGCTGGTCATTGGACGGGTTGCCCCGGAGGATATGCATAACTCGATGGTGCAACAGTTGTCGGACAGTGTCTGGGAGTTGGGGCGCAGTGATATGCGCCGGGTTGAGGTGTTGCGGCGTTCGCTGGGCGAACGCACGCCCACCGTGATGGCTCGCACCGCCAAACCCCTTTCTCCGGAGCAGCAGGGACAGCTGGTACGGACGTTTTCAGCCCTTGCGGATCGTAACGTCAACATCGACCTTAAAGTCGAGCCCACGCTAGGGTTAGGGATGCAGGTGCGGTTAGGTGACCTCGTCATGGATAACACCATTGCGGGACGCCTTGACGAACTCCGTGATAGTGTGGGTGATGCTCTGAAGGAGGAGATCGCCGGGTGAGTGAGATCCAAGGCGCTCAGCCCAACGTTCCTGAGCTTTTAAGACAGCTGCGCGAGCAAGCGCGGACGGACGTTGACCCTGTTCGTATTCTGGAGGCCGGAGATATCAGCGTTGTGCGTCGTATCAGCAGCGAGGTCGCGGCACTAAGCGGCGTGCGAGATCTGCGACCCAACGTCAATCTCTTGACCCGTATGCTTGCGACTCACGTTGAGGAGATAACGGCCGACGTTGAGTTGCGGGAAGTCGGGACCGTACAACACGTGGGTAATGGTGTCGCCACACTATCGGGTCTGCCCCAATCCCGGATCAACGAGCTGGTTACCTTCCCTACGAACGTGCAGGGGATGATCTTGAACCTTGAGCGGGATACGATTGACGTTATTCTGCTGGGAGCCAGCGAAGGAATTCAGGGTGGGGATCTGGTCACGGCTACGGGAGAGAGACTCAGCATTCCGGTGGGGAGTGGATTGATTGGACGGGTGGTCAATCCGTTGGCGGAGTCCCTCGACAAAAAGGGATCCCTTGAAACCCCAGAGCAATGGTATCTGGAACGCAATGCCCCCGGTATCGTTCAAAGGGCTCCGGTTGAGGAGCCCCTGTTGACGGGGTGGAAGGTCTTGGATGCGTTGGTACCCATTGGACGAGGACAGCGGGAGCTCATTGTTGGTGATCGACAGACCGGGAAGACGACTCTCGCTGTGGATGCAATTCTTAACCAACGGGACCGAGGTGTGCTTTGCTTCTATGTGGCAATCGGTCAGAAAAAATCAACAACATTGGGCGTTATTCAGACGCTTGAGCGATACGAAGCTATGGATTATACAACGGTCGTGGTGTCAGGTCCTGATGAACCCCCGGCGCTTCGATATCTCGCTCCTTATGCGGGAATGACGATGGCGGAGAGCATAATGCGAGACGGACGAGACGTTCTTATCGTCTTTGATGATCTCACCAAGCACGCCAACGCGTATCGAGAGCTCAGTCTGTTACTGAACCGCCCGCCAGGTCGGGAGGCATATCCGGGTGACATTTTCTATGCGCACTCTCGACTGTTGGAGCGGGCGTGTAAGCTTAATGAGGACAATGGTGGAGGATCGATCACTGCCCTGCCGATCGTAGAGACACAGCAGGGTAATATCTCCGCGTATATTCCAACGAATTTGATCTCCATTACGGATGGTCAGATTCGATTGGAAGCCGATCTGTTTAACCAGGGCATTAAACCATCTGTGGATGCGGGTCGCTCAGTCTCCCGGGTGGGTGGGAAAGCGCAGGTGCCGGCTATTAAGGCCTTAGCCTCCAATCTCCGCCTGGAACTGACTCAATACGAGGAGGTTGAACGGTTTTCGCGATTTGGTACCGAGATTGATGAGGCGACGCGCCAGCAGATCCGACGCGGGGAGCGATGGCGCGAACTGCTCACGCAACCGATTCATAAACCTCGCTCGCTGGGTGCTCAGATTCTTATACTCTGGGCGGCCAGTGAGGGGTACCTCGATGACGTGTCCATCGACGACATTTTGACTTTTGAGCGTAAGTTTGTCGATTACTGCCGGGAAACGCATCCCACGTTGGTCTCTCAGTTGGATCGCGCGGAAGAGGATCTGGAGAACTACACAGCAGCGCTGGAAGAGATAGTCGCGGAGTTCCGGGATCGATGGTTTAGGGAGGAAAGCGGGGCTGTGTCATGAAGATGATAATGACTGTAATCTCAAGGGATCAAGCGGGGCGTGTTCTGGATCGACTGATTGCCGCGGGGTATGGTGCGACGTTTACCGAAAGCCGTGGTGGGATGCTGCGTCAGGCGCAGCAAATGATTTTTGTCGCTACGCAAGATGACAAAGTCGATGATGTATTGGGAATCATCCGGGAATTGTGCAGGAGCGAGATCGAGGTCAAAGAACAACCCGCTCAAGCGAACTCCGGATTGCTTCCAAGATCACCAGGTACGACGACAGAGGTCGGGTACGCCGTGGTTTTCGTTTGGGATCTGGAACATTTTGATACTTATTAGTCTGACAGCGATGGGAAACGCTCTCTATGGCTTTGGATATTAAGAAAGCGGAGGCCCGGCTGCGAAACATCGAGGCCGTCACCCCGGTTTTGGCTGCACTCCGGACTATTTCCCTGGGGAGTTGGCGTATGTCGCTCAACCGCAGTCGGCATTTGGATGCGTACACCGATAGCCTCCTCGCGCTCTTACCCTATTTGCTCCCTCATATCTCCCCACAGCGCCCCCCCCGTAACCGATGGTTATCCCTGGGACGGAGAGATCCTTCTGAAAGGGAAAAGCCCTCCGACGGACGTACCCTTGTTGCCGTCGTTATGGGGAGTGAGCGTGGACTGTGTGGACAATACAACGCTGTATTGATCGATCGATTGGGCAATTACCTTCAAAAGAAGCGGGAGCAGAACGTTGAAGTTTCATTGATCGCGTTAGGATCCCGCGTCATTCGTGAAGTGGAGAGGGTTGGCTATGAGATCGACGTTCGGCGATCCCTTTCCATTACCAGACTGCCCAGTCAGGAGCTTGCCCGTGAGTTTGTGGCGCGATGGCTTGCTGATTATGAATCTTATACCGTTGACGGTGTTGACTTTCTCTACAACGCAGAAGCCGGGGCCGGTACCTACGAACCTACGTCCTTCAGATTGATTCCACCTTCGTTACCGTCCTTGGCGTCAGAACCGGTTGAGGTTGAGCTCGAGGGTCTGGATTCCACCCAGGATGTAATTATTGAATCGGATCCGGTGGGGATATACGCGCGTATTATTGAAGAGTGGACCGTAACAACTGCTTATGAACTTATGCTGGAGGCTGCCGGAACCGAACACTCCGCTCGATATCAACTGATGGAATCCGCGACTCAGAACGCTGAAGCCTTGATCGAAACGCTCAGCCGGGATATTAAAACCGGCCGCCGTCGTGAGATCACCAGAGAAATGCAAGAGTTGGCAGTAGCAGCTGGGCTTCTGAGCGAGTGATCGGCTTCACGTATTATTTTTCCTAAGGAAACGTACGATCTGACCAATGCCGACAATGGCGAGCAGGCCAAGGACGAGTGTAAGTCCGAATCCTAAATTGATCTCGGCCAGCATCACGACGAGTCCCAAAACGCTCCCAACGCTTACTACTAGAAGCAGTCGTCGCAGGTGTATATCTTCGAGTTCTTTTGACCGCTCGATGTGATCGATCCCTGAGCTTCTATGAATCAGATGATAGGTATCCCAAGCAGCCAGACCCGAGGTCAGACTCAGGATTATCCACGGCGCTTCGGGATATCGACTCACTTCAAGAGCTGTTGCAATCGTTAGCGCACTTAGTGGAAGCCCTGTAAGGATTATCAGCCTCTCTGTTGTCTCAATTGCCATCCAAACTGCAACTAATCCCAGTCCGAAGAGTACGATTGCACTGTTGCGGTGGAGGATTCCCAGCAGAATTTGCGTGATCAAAACTGTGCCCATCGCTGCAAGGTGGACCCTTACTGTGCGCTGGAACGCCGTCTCCTGAAGTGTTGACCACAGTTGAGACGTTGATTCTTGGTTATTAACGTCGATTTTGTCCATAGAGCAGTCCTTGAGGCACTCGACTAAGCGTATGTTGAATTGCATTATCCAACGGATTTGCTACTTTCCAATCCACGACGCGAATCCCCACTCTTTTTAGGGCTTTAAGCCACAATCCGCGCTCTAGTTCTGCCAGCCTGTGGGCCGTAGCGATCATCGGATTATCCCGTTGGCCTATGATTCGGGCTTCAAAGTCCACTGGATCTGGGCTGATCACTAATACGCCGTAACCTCGGGCTCGAATACGTGTGAGTACCGGGGGGTCATCCTGGCAAAGCGGGCTGATCAGGACGATTTGTGATTCACTGGGGAAGAAGCGGGTGGGCAGGAAGTCGAGGTTGTCGAAGACGAGACTGTCGCCAACCTGGGCATGAGCTAATGCTTGCATAATGCTCTGTCGTTGGTGTTTGCCATAGCCTGGGTGCGTCCGTTCCAATCCACGACCGTATATGAGTAACCCCACACGGTTGCCCTCTTTTAAGAACGAACTAGCCAGCGCTGCCGTCGCACGGATGGCATGTTCGAATAGACTCTGATCGGATCCTTTGATATTCGTTCGTTGGCGTGCATCAAGAATCAAACCGACATCTGCAATGCGTTCTTGTTCGAACTCATTACTGTACAATTTATTTGGGTAGCGCGCACTAATACGCCAGTTAATCCATCGCCTTGGGTCGCCCGTATGGTACTCCCTGACCCCGTAGAAGTTGATGCCTGAACCCGGTTTGCCCGATGGAATGGGGCCGGCAAATCCTCGGGTGCGCCTGGGCCGAATTTCGATAGGTCTGAGATTCCAAACTTCCGGAAGAATGGAGAGTCGGGCGGGTATCTGTAATCGAGCTTCCCGCCTTATCATTCCGAACGCTTCTCGGGCGAGGCAATGGACAGTGCTGAATTGGTAGGTACCTCTGCTGCTGCCTTTGATCTGGTAGGATAGCGAGTAGGTAGCGCGGCTTGGCAGTGAGAGCAGAACGCTGGTGTTGCCTTCAACTTCGAGGCCGGGAGGGACGATATCTGAGATCACAATTTCTTCCAGATTAGCGCCCTGATTTTCGATCTTGAGGGTCACAGTCGCGGGCTTACCCGGCAAAAGATAGTTGCTTGACAAGGTGCGATTGACCCTGATCTGAATCTTCGGCAAACCAAACTGAACCGTTGTCGCCAGATAGAGAACCAGAGGCAGTGCCAGCGCGATGAGCGCCCCGTCCAAAGCCATCAACCCGGTGAGCACCAGCACGTAGGTGAGAACGGCGATTAACAGCGTGCGCCGGTTGGCCATTTACACCCCTTCGATCACCGGGACGGAGACCGATCTCAGCAGTTCGTCAACGACATCATCAGCGGCTCGGCGCTCTGTCCAAAGGTCTGGTTCCATAATGAGCCGGTGACTGAGGGCTACGTGGACAAAATGCTTGACGTCGTCAGGGAGTACGTAGTCTCGCCCATCCATTGCAGCCCACGCACGGGCCAACTTCAGCAATGCGAGGGCGCCACGGGGGCTGGCCCCTACCGCGACGTGACGATGGGTGCGCGTAGCACGCGTAAGCTCGACCATATAGGCTTCAACATCCTCATCAACCGTGACGTACTCGATGGATCTTCTCATATCTAGCAGCCCCTCCGCTTGTGTCACGGCTTTCAAAGAGAACTCATCCTGGCGGCGTTCTCTTCTCCTGCGGAGGATCTCTCTCTCGTCCTCTGCGGAGGGGTATCCCACCGAGAGTTTCATAATGAATCGATCGAGCTGGGCTTCGGGTAAGGGGAAAGTACCTTCATACTCGATGGGATTCTGAGTTGCAATGACAATGAACGGATCTGGGAGCGGCAGGGTTTCACCTTCAAGCGTGACTTGATACTCCTGCATCGCTTCCAACAGGGCGGATTGTGTTTTGGGTGATGCACGATTGATCTCGTCTGCCAGAATGATGTTGGCGAATAGGGGTCCTCTGCGCAGTTCAAACGTTCCTTGCGATTGATTGTAAATGTATCCACCGGTAATATCACCTGGAAGTAAATCCGGTGTGAATTGGATACGCTTGAACGTCAGGCCCAATGCTGTTGCAAAGCTTTTGGCGATCAGTGTTTTGGCTAGTCCGGGATAGTCCTCCAGGAGGACGTGCCCGCCGCTGGTCAAGATCGCAGACAAGATCGTTCTGAGAACCTCCGTTTTGCCGACAATGGCGCTTTCCATTTCCTCAATGATTCTGCCGCACACTTTGTTAACCCTGACCGGGCTCGGCGAATGTCGACTACTGTTTTCGTTCATCTTAAGAACCTCTTTCTGATTCTGTGCCAAGTATTGTCTGTAGAGCGGTGATCACTCGATCGATCTCCTGATCCATACGCTGAAGATCGTCTGAGGCTTTGCCTACTTTGAGCTTTCTTTTTAACCATGTGAGAAGCCGATTCACAATCTGAAATTGGAATCGCTCTCTCATATAGCGGGAATTTACGGCGCTTTGGATGTAGGGTTGAATGTCTTCGGGTATCTCGATCGTCCCAATATCTCCGTTGCGGATGCGTTTTGACAGCTCTGATGAGGTGATTCGATATTCGTGTGCGATAATGTCGAGTGCCAGGCGGCCCAGATGATAACGGAAGCGTTGCTTGGAATAGGCGCCGCGTGCCATCAAGCGTAAACGGTCCGCCCAGAGGGTCAGGTTTCCTCTTACGCGAAACGCGTGAGGGACTCTCTGTTTTTGATCTTCTCGGTTCCGTCCAAGGCTTCGAATTGCGATATAGACACCCAATGCCACGACAGCTGCTAAGAAATATCTCTGCGGCAATGCTCCGACGATGATACCCAGCAACCAGGCTATATACGCGAGAGGAAGCAGAATCGCATCCCGGACAAAATCCTCCAAAAAGAACATCAGCGGGATTGCCAGCACTAAAAGTGCAGCCGCGAATATCAGAATAGTCTTGACTTTGGAGCGGACTTTGGGTCTCATATGGGGGATCGGCAGGCTGTAGCTATGGCTTGGAGGCTGTTAACAGCCCGCTGTGCTTCTTGATCGGAATACGTCTTATGGCCATATCGCACTTCCTCGAAGAGCGCGGTGAGTTCGTGTACCGGTGTCTCAGGAAGTCCCGCTTTTACGAGGTAGTCCCTGAATTCCCGAGCCGTCAAGGAATCCTCACGCTGTAGGCCACGGTGTTCGCGTGCAATGCGGTTCATATCCGCATAGCATCTGAGGATCGTGTCGCGAAAATCACCACCTTTTCGCAAGCTTTCAGCCGCCGATTCAGCGCGGGTCGCCAATGATTCAAACGGTGACTTGGGCGTACGGTTTTTTCGAAGACGGCTGATAATAAAGATGACGATTCCAGCAATAAGCAGAGCAAGCATCAAGCTTGCGATCCATACCACGGTCTCTGAAACCTGAGATTGAAACTCTTCGGCGATTAGGGGTATCTCTCCTGCCGTAGGAGGTGCAAGTTGTTCGCGCGACCCAAAGGTTTCCTCTGACTCAATTTCCCGTGCTCTATTCTGCGTGAAAAGCGATAGCGCGAGTGCAATAATCGCGAACTGTATCAACATGCGAAGAACACTTTTGCGCATCTCCGGGGAAATAATCACCAGTATAACCACAATGGGAAAACTGGCGAATGCAATAAAGTAGATGATCTGGATGATTCTGACAATTAACTCGGACTCTACGGTTCCTATGACTGCGGGTCGCATAAACAAGCCGCTACGAAACTCATTCATCAGAAAGGCCCAGAGATCGGCAAAAGGGATGCCTGCGTCAAGCGTTATCTGGGAGAGTCCGGCACTCAACAAGATCATCGCAACTATAGCTACTGCGATGAGAATAATCCGAAGGTTTCGATTCTGCTGATCGATCATAATTTTATCATTTCTATATTATCTGTGGGTGGAGTATAACCGTTTGATTTGCTTGAGTCAAGACTCGAATAGAAGGGAGAACCACGCGAGGTTTTGTTTCGCGTAGTCATAAACCTCAAAGCAGGCTTTCTTTCTTTGTGACTAGGAAAATGAACTGTCTATACGAAGTCTCGTGCTTTCGCCAATTGGCCTGCTTGCCATTTGACTCGTCGGATTTCAGGGTGGGGGGGTGAAATTGAAGCCTCTATGAAGTTCTTCAGCGTATCGCCTGAATCGGATGTGTAAACGACATGATGACCAAATTGCAGTTGTACATTCATTACATGGTTAGCCTGGAGTACTCTTTCTACTTGTTTCGCGATGGCAGGTGAGGGATCGACGAGCGTGATCTCAGACCCAATAATGCGCTTTATCGTCGTCGTGAGAAAGGGATAATGGGTACATCCTAAGACTAGCTGATCGATGCTGTTTTTCATAAGTGGTTCTATACAGCGCCGGACTGTCTTTTCTGCTAGGAGACTGTTGCTTTGTCCAGATTCCACGATTTTGACCAATCCCGGACACGTTTGTGTGTGAATTTTTACATTACTTCCGAAACGTGCAACCAATTGGTGAAAAAGGCCACCTTGAAAGGTGGTAGGGGTCGCAATGACCCCGATGGCCCCTGTTTTTGTGCGTTCTGCAGCAGGTTTGACCGCCGGTTCCATACCAATAAAGGGCGTATCCGGGTACTGCTTGCGCAGGGTGTGCAATGCAGCACCGGATGCCGTGTTGCATGCCAGCACAATGGCTTTGGATCCTTGGCTCAGTAGAAATTCAGTGATGCCCTGCGCAAACTCTCTAACTTCTTCGATCCTTCGGGGGCCATAGGGGATATGCGCTTGATCTGCGACATATCGGGTGTTCTCATGCGGCAAAAGGCGGCGGACTTCGCGCCAAACGGAAAGTCCGCCGACACCAGAGTCAAAGATGCCAATTGGGGAGGTCGAGATTTCGGTTGTCATTACGGTTGTCGTTTAAATTGCATGCACTTCGTGAGCTTTGGCTATTTTGCGGGCTTGAGTGCGTATTCGTAGGCGGCGATTTCGGTTGTTGTTGGGGCTACTGCCGATATGGCGATAATGGCTTCATTCCGGCTATGATTGAAGGGTATAAGCCATTCGCCACTGGATTCATTGAGGAACAGGAGTCTCTGCACCTCTACATCGCTCTCACTCCAGATTAGCTGCACAATCCAATCCTGAGGTAAGATGTTAGCGTGACGCACGAATCCTTCTGCAATCCAAGCTCTATTCTCATCCTCTGCATCTTCAAGAGCGATCGTGTCTCTATCTGCTTCAATCTTAATGTTGTCTAATGCAAGCCCTGATTGATTGACCGCCGCGTCGGTGATGTACTCGAAACGTAGTACAATTTCCTGGCCTTGATAATCTGTAAGATCCGCTGTGAGATTCTGCCATCCTCCGCTCTTTCCGGTGAGACCACATCCTAAATTCCCGTTATTTGGATTAGAGGTGGTGCATCTGAGCGTGTCATCCTCAAGAATGCGCCATTGAATTTGGTCGCTATCAAGTTCCTCCGGTATCGAGCCGGTGGGGGAACTCCCTACCGTCACGTAAGCATAATCCCAGTCTTCCTCGATATGATACCAGGTCCAGAAATCTAAGGTGATACGTTCAGCCGATGGGAGATCGATCACCCGGCTTAGCTTTGTATCTGATTCATCCGCGCGATTGGACCACCATAGATATTTACCGTCGTACGGCTCGGTGTCGATCAAAGGCACGAGATCGGATCCTACAAAGCTCAACGTCAGAGGGCTCCTACTGCTTACCCGGATATAGTCGGCACCATATTGTCGCACAGAACTGCATTCCTCAACCGGATACGGACTTAATCCCCATCCGCCGTGTTCACGACCGATGGTAGGACGACCTATGTCGATAGAGGTATAGCCGTATTGGCCTTCATTAAGTGTCGTATCATCGAGCAGATTGGCTGCCACCCAGTCCGCAAAGACATCTTCATGACCGATGGTCAGGTTCAAGTTATCACTGAGTACGGCATCTACACTTTCCATACCGTTCAGGTCGTGACTTACCAAGGCCTGAGTTGCGCGGTCCCCAAACCGATCCAAGAAATAGGCTAGGAACAGATACGAGCCTCCATAGTGAGAAGAGGCCGAGCCGGTCGCGTTAACCTCAGGCCACGTATTTAATTGGGTATCGGGCTGACTCAAATAGGCGTACTCGCTGTTTCCAACCTCATACACACCCTGGCCTTCGGGATACGTCCGGTTGTTGAGTTCCATTGCTAACTCGGAACATCCCTCATTAAGCCACGTGGTCTCGTTTCGATCGTTGTTCCAGTGAATCATGTGCTGGAACTCGTGAGCTAAGACGCCGTTGTAGAAAGGTGTCCCCACTTCCATGCCTCGACTTGCATGAATATAAAACATTTCCATCTCGTTGGAATCTTCTCTCACAGCTTTCACGTAGGAATCCGCACTTGAGAAGTAACCCGCGACTGTATTGCCAAGGTTCTCCGCGTGGAGAATGCTCAAATGGGGGTCGCCGTCAACACCGGGCGTCCATTCTGAACCAAAGAATGCGCGGTTCGTCGGGTAGGTGTGATTTTCGAAGAGGTCTGCCGCTTCACGAATAGCTTCCATATCTACGGACAGGTCCTCCCCAACCCACATATAGACGTGGGGTGTTTTGTATACCAATTCAGCCTGAATTTCAAAGATCTCGTCGGTATCAAGGTTGGAGGCCATGAAGGTCTTCATCGTACCGATCGGATAATCCGGATTGGTTGTAGAGGAGACTCGGGGAGTCTCCGGCGATACACCCAGGAATCGAATGCCCAATTCGTGCAGGTCAGCTTCTGGTATCTCCGAGGTGCTGATCGTTTCCAGTGTTTCTTGAGTTTCCGGTGGGAACGATTCTGTCGTTGGTATTGAAATGGGGGTAGGGATTGGAGTAGGGGACGTCGGCACAAGGGGAAGGGGGTCAGCAGGATCCGCTTGGATCTCAGATCGAGTTGCGAACAAAATCGCACCACCGACTATACAGCTTGTACAGATACATAATAGCACAGCGACTGCTGCGATAACGATCAATGCAAGGGTACCGCTGCGATTCTTTGTTCGACTCTTTCCTCGGTTCATCGTTATAAGCTCCTAGGGTATGAGATGCTTTGTGGGAAATGCTTCACCTTAAGCCAGGATACCTGCGATTATAAGAATTCAGGCTGATAAATCAAGAGAGTATCCGTTCGCCAGGTCGTACAGTTACGTTATAATGCCTGTCTTGGAGGACGATGTGATCAAAAAACAGTCGATGTCGAAAACCGAGACGCGAACCGCTTTTCTGCTTCAAGCCGGGGCTTTTGTGCTGGCTTGGCTTCTCTATGGGTTTACTGTAGCGCCCGGTACCCTGTTCGGCGATCCCTCTGAGTATCAGTTTATCCCGGCCATTTTTGGCATTGCTCATCCACCCGGTTATGCATTTTACACTCTGGTCGCCGGGCTATGGCAACGTCTGGTTCCCGTGGGTTCCGTTGCCCTGAGGACCAATCTACTAGCCGCCACTGCCGGTGCCTGGACGGTAAGCCGTGTCGCTGCGATTACATACCATTTAAGCCGAATCTCTCCCGCGAAAACGGGCCGGGCCTCTTCCGGTGTGGTTGCACCCCTCTTTGCTGCGGCGCTCGTGACCGTGGGGCCCGATCTTTGGCAGCACAGTATCCATGCGAATGCCCACGTGATGAGTGTCGCATTAACCACAACGCAGCTTTGGCTGCTTATTTGCTGGGCTCTGAATGACACAAACTGGAATCTATATCTGGCTGCGTTTGTGGTCGGGTTGGGCGTGACCCACCATCCCATTACGGTGTGGGGCATACCCGCCTACGTCGTGTTTGTGTTGATCCAGCGTCCGAGATTCCTGGTCACTCCTCGACTCTTTTTGCCTGTACTGTTCGCCGGGTTGCTTGGCTTGACGCCTTGGGTCTACTTTCCTTTACGAAGCCCCCAAACGCCCTTCGGTCCAAAGGATATGGCGACATTCTCAGGATTTTTACGGCACGCAACGGCTCAGGGTTTAAGGACCAATTTGTTTCATTTTGGATGGCGTGATCAATGGAATCGAGTGAGAGTTTTCCTGAGTTTGGCCAATCTCCAGTATTGGTGGCCACTTCTGGCCCTGGCTCTGATTGGGATCACCGCCGGCGCTGCGCTCTATCCTCGCATCGTATGGCTTCTTGGGCTTTTTATGTTTGGGCATCTTGTATTCACGATGAATTCCGTCCAGGACGTTATGGCTTATCTCCTGCATCCCTTCTTGGTTCTTGGCGTTCTTATAGGACTAGGGGCCGATCATCTCCTCCATATGCTTCGTCAGGTGAGACGCCTGAAAAGAGTTCGGTGGCTCACGATCGCGATTTTTCTTCTGGTTCCGGCGCTTTCGGCAATCGATCGTTTGCCCAAAATCTCACTGAGGACCTGGGACGAGGCCGATACATTTGTCGAGAATTTGACCGATCGTTTTGCCGGACAAGGCGGAGAGGCTTCGTTTGTCTCCGATTGGGAGCACCTGACGCCGTTGTATTATCATCTCCTGGTTGAGAATGAACCGTTGGATGTAGAGGATGACCTTCGCCCTGTGTTTGTGAGCGGTGATCAGCCCTGGGCGGAAAGCGTGTTTGCTAATCTGCCGGAGGGCCCTGTCTATCTTCCCACCTACCGCCGGGAGATCCGTGAATTGGGCTTTCGACTTCGACCGCAAGGAGACCTATGGCAGGTGCTGGAGCCGCCAGCCCAAGCGCCTGTTTCGCCGCAGCATATGTTGAACGTAGAATTACAGGATCGACCGCTCGAGGTTATCGGTTATGATCTATCTGAGACTGAAGTGTATCCAGGAGGAGTCTTTTCGGTCATCATCTATGCCCGTGTGTATGCCAATGAAGACCATATTTTGACGCCTTTTGCTGAGTTTGCCGGCACTACACAGCGTTGGACAACTGACAGTCGGCGTTTGACCCCCGACTGGATACCGGGAGAGATTATCGCCGAGAAGTATAACGTGCACGTCCCATTCTCACTTTCCCCCGGAACCTATAAGCTGCGTGTGGGATACAGCGATATGACTGCCGGTGTCAACCCTATGGCGTTCGAGGACAGTACTGAAGTCTTGAAGTGGTTGGGCGATATTACGGTACTGGAAGCTCCGGGTTCATCTCAGACGGCTGAGATTCTCAATCATCACGTTCTAACCAATATCGGCAACGACGTCGCACTGATGAGAGTGCGGGCTCGGACGGGGGGCAAATCTAGACGACAGCTCTGGCAGGAGCCTTTACCTGTTCGCGATGGGCAGCCGATCCATCTGACGCTTACGTGGCAAGTATTGCAATCGCCCAGAACCAGCTATACTGTCTTCATTCATTTGATCGACGCTACGGGGCGTCCTTGGTTTGGACACGATTATACTCCCTTAGGAGGAGCTTTTCCGTCTTATCTGTGGTTCCCAAAATGGTTGAAGGGGCAACGGGTTTGCGACCCCTATCGACTGACGTTGCCAGAGGGTCTTCCATCCGGACAGTATTGGTTAGAAGTTGGAATATATGAGATGGGAACGATACGGCGGATCCCCCAATTTGACGTCGCAGGGAACATGATTGGTGACCGACTGATTCTTGGTCCGGTTACTGTAAGGTGAAATCCAGAGAGAGGTGGGAGACCTATGACTGACATACTCATTCCTTGGGCTATTGCGACGACCCTTCTGTTATTTGTAGCGGCCTATTGGCTGTACAAACTGGAACAGCGGGTCGCCGAGATGGATCAGCGATATGAAGAACTCACAACTCTTGATGTCGAAGGGGATACTGCACTCAAACTTCTCCAGCGTACAAGGGATCACCAGGCGCAACTTGAGGATTTGGAGGTTTCTGTCTCTCAGATCGCGCGTGCACTCCCGCACACGATTCAGGGGCTGGGTGTAATGCGCTATAATGCGTTTAATGGTGTGGGAGGGGCTCAAAGTTTTTCTATGGCACTGGTGGATGCCAATGGACATGGGGTGATCATAACCGGTCTTCACGGTCGAGACGACGTGCGTGTTTATGCAAAACCGCTTGAGAATTGGAAATCCTCTCATAGTCTTAGTGCGGAGGAGCAGGAAGTTCTGGGCGTGGCTCGTCAGAACCTATAAGGCGTTTCAGGTGTCGAGAAGCCTTGATCTCAGCTGGACAGCACGTTTCAAGCAGGGCAGACGGCAACTTGACTTTTGTCCATTCGCTCACTATGATCATTTTGACGACCTTTGAATCAATTAGTCGCGTTTCATCGGATGAATGGTATGCTGAGTTGGACGTTTGATCGAATCTATCAGTGGAAAAACAATCAGGAGGTATGATATGTCGTTCTTAGGTGGCAAGAGCAAATCCCGAGATAAATCCCAGAGTAGTCCTTCAGTATCATCCAAACGTCCTTCTGGGCAATCGCCTATCGAATCAACCATTGGCCCGAACACTTATATCAATGGCGATATCCAAGGGGATGGTGGACTTCGAATCGATGGAATTGTTGAAGGGAATATTGAGCTTACCGGTAATCTCGTTGTGACGGAGAGTGCAAAGGTTCGCGCAGAGGTCAAAGCCAAGAACATCTCGGTTGCTGGAGCGATTCAGGGCAATATCACGGCTACGCGGGTTGAAATTCTTGATACAGGACGCGTTTGGGGTGATCTGACGGTCAAAGCTTTATTGATCAATGAAGGTGCCTATTTCCGTGGGCAAACCCTGATGCCTCAGGACCTTCAACCGCCTCAACTGGAAGCTCCTAAGTCAGAAGTAGAGTCTTATTCGACTCAGTCATCTGCATCTCGCTCGCCTCAATCCTCCTCCAGCACCAAAAGCAAAGTGACCAAGCCAGACTCTGGTGCGGTTGTCGACGTCGAACCGAAGTAGTATCTACCTCTCTTTGTGAGGGGGCCGTCTGAAGGGGGGGCTACCTGTTTCACGAAGTTGAGTTCATCAACGAGGTAAGTTTGTACGCTTACCTCGTTGATAGCATTTGCGGGATTTCAGTAAATATCGTGAGGGTTGTCTCTTGACTTCTTGCATAAAGTTAGAGACAATACGTTTGGAACTAATGCGTCATCACATCGATCTTGCTATATGCATCCACTCTGAAAACTAAGCGCTCTGTTGTGAGGGCTTGTGTTTCAGTTGTTTATTGTGGGAGGTTCAAAGTGGAAGTTAACGTTGAGTTTGCAGGACTTTCCCGAGTTATCACACACGATCGTAGCCTATCTCTGACTCTGGATAGTAATACAACGTATCGTGATATTCTGCATATGCTCGCTGACCGGTATCCCGATCTGATCGGGAACGTTATTCATCCGAGCCGCGAGTCTCTTCAGTCATCTAATATGCTTAACCTCAATGGTAAGCATATGATTTCACCTAACCAAATGAATCAGTCACCTTCAGATGGGGACCGAATTATCCTGATGTCGGTCCTCGCCGGTGGGTGAATGTAGTTTTTCTCCCTGAAGTTATTCTTCTAGAGAGTCAACTTCAGTCTTCTGTGTTGGTGTTACATCTAATAGGATCCCGTTTTTATGTAGGGATTGAGACAGGAGGACCGATTGAATGGAAGGTTACCACGGCAAGATTCTACATATTGATCTAACAAGTCGGGAGACGTGGGTAGAGGACAAACCTGAAGTCTGGTATCAGACGTATATAGGTGGCGTGTCAATGGCGGCCCGTCTTCTATGGGAGAATATTGAACCTGGTTGTGATCCTCTGTCACCTGAAAATCCTATTTGTATTGCGAATGGGATTTTCGCCGGCACTCCGGTCCCCGTAGGCGGGAAGTATGGATTGGCTTCGAAATCGCCGCTGACGGGTTATATGGGAGATAGCCTATCAGGTAGTTGGTTTTCGGTTGCCCTGAAGCGTACCGGATGGGATGGGATTGTACTTCACGGGGCGAGTGAGTCCTGGGTCAACGTTTTTGTTGATGATGACCGCGTGCAGTTCCGGGATGCGGAGAAGTATCTGGGTATGGGGACCTTTGAGACGGAGGAGACAATCCGGGAGGACCTGATGGACGATCAGGTGCGCTCTGCGACCATAGGACCCGCTGGCGAGAACGGTGTTCTCTTTGCGAATGTGACCAACGACGGACGCCAGGCCGGCCGCACTGGACATGGGGCTGTGTGGGGTTCGAAAAAACTCAAAGCGGTGTCTGTGAGGGGGACGCAGGGCGTTACCGTCGCTGATCCTGAAACGTTGATGCAGATGTCCTTTGACATCACGGAGGCCGCCCAAGGACCCCATACCTCAAAATATCGGATATTGGGAACGGTGACCAACGTGCTTAACATGAACAATCTTGGGTTGCTTCCCACCCGGAATTACCAAGAGGGTGTCTTTGAAGATGCCGAGATGGTGAGTGGCGAATATCTGGAAGAGCACCACAAGGTGAAGAAGATCGCCTGCGCTCAGTGTCCTATTGCCTGTGAACAGGTGTCCGCAGCCAATCAAGGGCTCTATGCTGGTGCGATGACCGGCATTGAGTATGAGTGTTTGTTCGCCAACGGCCCCAACTGCGGCATCAACGACCTTAACGCGATCATCAAGATGATCGACACTTGCGATCGGGGCGGGATGGATGCGATGAGCAACGGGGTTACAGTCTCGTGGGCAATGGAGTCTTTCGAGCGTGGTGTGTTCACGAAGGAGGATTTCTGCTGCGAGAAGTATCCGAATGGGTTCGAGCCCTATTTTGGTAACGGCGAAGCCGGCGTTACCCTGACGGAGATGATCCGTGACCGTGAGGGCATTGGCGCGCTTCTGTCTCAGGGCACAAGACGCGCAAGTGAGCAGATTGACAAGGAGCGTGGCACGGAGTCCACCCATTGGGCTATGCATATCAAAGGTTTGGAGAATCCCGGTTATGATGCACGGGGATTGAAAACTTTTGCCCTGGGGCTTGCCGTTGGAACCCGCGGGGGGTGTCACAATCGCACAGCAGCTTATGACCCGGATATCAAAGGGCGTGTTGATCGTTTTTCTGTTGACGAGACCCGGGGAGAACTAGCCAAAAGCACTGAAGAATATGCTGCGGTCTACGACACTCTGCCGTTGTGCAAGTTCATTCGACGATGTTTCACCGGGAAGGCAGATCGGGCCGGGGCCTGGCCTGCAATAGCCAAATTGATCAATGCGACCACCGGTTGGGAGTTTGACTACGACGACGTTGAGCTAATTGGCGAGCGAGCCCATACGATGAAGAAGGCGTTCAACATCCGGGAGGGATGGACCCGGGAGGAGGATCATCTTCCCTATCGTTGGCATCACGATCCGATGACCAAGGGGCCTTCCGCTGGTCACGTGGTTACAAAGGAAGAACTGGAATATCTCAAGGATCTCTATTATGAGGCTAAAGGATGGACGCCCGAGGGGCTCATACCGAAATCCAAGTTTGAGTCCTTGGGGATGGACGATATAGCGGAAGAGATTGGTGTCTAAGGAGTCGTGATCAGCGATGTCCTCCGAACCGGGGAAGGGCTGTTTCGCTCATTGAGTAGTGCTCGGCTCTCAATCCAATGTGAAGGAGCACAGAATGAAGAGCTCGACATCGAAGCATAAGTACGTAACGTGTGACCCTGAGAAGTGTATCGGCTGTCAATTGTGTGAGTACGTCTGTTCTTACACGAAGACCGGTGAGTATAATACGTATCGGAGCAGAATTCGAACGATTCGTGTAGATGAGATTCTGATTACGGCCGTAACATGTCGGACGTGTGAGAACGCACCTTGTGTCAAGGTCTGTACTCGGGACGCTTTAACCCAGGATCCGGAAACTGGAGTTGTGAGGGTTGACGCGGATCTATGCGATGGATGTGCGTGGTGTATTGAGGCTTGTGACTTTGGCGCGATTTCCATCAATCCCCTCACTAAACTAGCTGAGATCTGTGACCTGTGTGAGGATGAAGAGGAGGGACCGCAGTGTGTTCTCTTCTGCCCCAAAGATGCTCTTGAGCTTACCACACCCGATCAGCGGGCGCAAAAGGCACGTCGCAAGTTAATATCAGAAGAAGCATTGCGGTAGGGCTTGTGTTGCACGTAAGCCCTTCTTGGATCCATTTGGAGGTTTAATATTGTGAGTGAATATGTGGACGGTCAACGGGATGGTCGTGCGATGCGGATTGGAGTCTATGTTTGTCATTGTGGATCCAATATTGCGAGTGTCGTCACGCCTAGTGACGTGGTTGAATATGCGAGGACGCTTCCCAACGTCGTAATTGCCAAAGAGCATCGCTATATGTGCTCGGATCCAGGGCAGGCTCTGATTCGGGAAGATATCGCGGCCTATGACCTGGATCGTGTTGTTGTTGGTGCATGCAGTGTGGCTATGCACGAGCCTACGTTCCGGTCGTGTATTTCGGACGCCGGCCTGAATCCGTTTATGTTTGAGATGGCTAATATCCGCGAGCACGACTCCTGGGTCCACTCCCATGAGAGAGCCGCGGCGATAGAGAAAGCCAAGGAGATCGTTGCCTCGGCTGTCGCGAAGGTAAGCCACGTAAGACCTCTCGATCGATTTAAGGTACCGGTGACGAAACGCGCGATGATTATTGGCGGTGGAATTGCCGGTATCAGCGCCGCACTTGATCTTGCGGATATGGAGATTGATACTTATCTTGTCGAAAAGACACCGACCATTGGTGGGCGTATGGCTCAGCTTGACAAAACTTTTCCAACCATGGACTGCTCGATCTGCATTGAGGCGCCTAAGATGGTTGACGTCGGTAAGAACCCCTATATCCACCTGTTGACTTATTCAGAGGTCAAAGAGGTCGACGGATATATTGGCAATTTCGTGGTGAAGGTTGAAAAGAAGCCCCGCTACGTGCTGCTTGATCGTTGTACCGGGTGTGGTCTCTGTGCTGAGGTCTGTCCCGTCGATATCCCCAATGAGTTCGAGGAAGGGCTGGGACCCCGTAAGGCTATCTACGTCCCGATGGCCCAAGCGGTTCCTTCTGTGTACACGATCGATCGCGATGCTTGCATTGAATGCTACAAATGTGTAGAGGCTTGTGGTGAACTCGAAGCGATCAATTTTGCGATGGAGCCTGAGATCGTCGAGCTTAATATTGGTGCGATTATCACTGCAACGGGTATCGATCTGTGGGATCCGACGACTATTGAGGAGTATGGTTACGGTTTCTATGATAATGTGACAACGATGATGGAGATCGAGCGGCTCCACTGTGCGGGTGGGCCAACGGTGGGGGAGTTTGTACGTCCCTCGGACGGCAAGACGCCGAAGACGTTAGGTCTCATTCAGTGTGTCGGCTCGCGAGATAAGCGTTACAATGAGTACTGCTCCGGGTTTTGCTGCATGTACACGATCAAGAATGCGATTCTTCTAAAGTGGCTCTATCCTGAGATGGATATCACTATCTTCCGCATCGATATCCGTACTCCCGGCAAGACCTATGAAGAGTTCTATGAGCGTGCTCGTCAAACTGGGATCCGCTTTGTGCAGGGACGTCCGGCTGAAATACGGGAAGATCCTGTGACTAAGAACCTCATCGTGCGGGCGGACAATGTGAGTCTGGGTAAGCCGATGGAGTATGAGTTTGAGATGGTGGGGTTAGCTAATGCTGCTGTTCCCACGGAGGGTGCTAAAGACTTGGCTCGGGTTCTCACCGTCCCGACAGACACGCACGGGTTCTTTATGGAGTCGCACCCCAAGCTTAAGCCCATCGACACACCGACGGAGGGTATCTACTTGGCCGGTGCGGCACAAGGCCCGAAGGACATCCCTCAAAGTGTGGGGCAGGGGAGCGGGGCCGCAGGACGCGCAGCGCGTGTTTTAACTCACGACAATTGGGAAATTGATCCCATTGTCGCCTATGTGTATCCAGATCGATGTATTAATGCACGAGGTGGCAAGTGCAGTATATGTTTTGAAGCGTGCCCTTACGGTGCAATCGATAACCGCCCGGGATCCGGCGAGCCCACGAAGATCATTCCTGCTAAGTGTCATGGCTGCGGCACCTGTGTGGCCGAGTGCCCTCATAATGCAATCACCCAGCATCACTTTACTGATGCTCAGATTATTGCCCAAGTTCATGCCTTGCTTGAAGATCGTCCGGAGGAGAAGATCCTCGCGTTTACGTGTCGCTGGTGCAGTGGTATGGGCGCAGATAACGCAGGGGTCAGCCACTTTGAGTATCCTGCCAACACCCGCAATATCCTGGTGATGTGCGCCGGACGGGTGGATCGTGACTTTGTAATGGAGGCCTTCCGGCTGGGGGCGGGCGCGGTTGTTGTGTCCGGGTGTCATCCTCAGGATTGTCATTATATCGATGGTCGCCAACACGCGGATGAGCGTATGAGTAAGTTGGCCGTCCAGCTTGAGAAGCTGGGCATCTCACCCGACCGCTTCCGCGTTGAATCCATCTCGGCTACTGAAGGGGCGAAATGGGCCAGGGTGATGACAGAGACCAACGAGACGATCCAAGAACTTACGATCGAGAGGATTATGGAAGAAAACGAGAAGGCCCGTCCGAAGCTCACCCGCTTCGTGCGCCGGATGCAGGATGTGCCGGGGGTAGCGAATGTGCTGAAGTTGAGTGAGGAAGCCAGGCTTCGGGGGATTAAGAAGCCGACTCCGCAGACAGCACCTGTTGCAGGAGGCGAGTGATGGCTTCCAATGCTGAAGGTATGAATGCCTTTGTCACCGAAGTGATGAATACGCGGGGGGGCGCACTCGTTCTCCAGTGCTATCAATGCGGAACGTGTTCCGGTTCTTGCCCGGTTATTGAAGAGATGGAATATGGCCCGAGACGTATTTTGCATATGATCCAGGCAGGTATGGAGGAAGAGGTCTTATCGAGTCGGGATATTTGGCGATGTGTCTCGTGTTATTCTTGCGCCAACCGATGTCCTCGGGGTATTGAGATTACCGACTTAATGGCCGAGCTCCGCCGTATGGCTATTCAGAAGGGTCATACTCAGGATAAAGAGGCTCAATTCGGCCAGGCTTTTGCGGAGACGGTTCAGGCCCATGGGCGGATGTTCGAGCCTGAACTCCTCGCTCGATACTATCTGCGGGTTCTAGACATCGTCAGTTTAGCTAGAATGGTTCCTTTGGGGCTTCGGATGTTGATGAAGCGGAAGCTTCCGTTTCTTCCCGAGCGAATACGAGACCCAAAGGAGCTAAAGGCTCTCCACCTTGCTGACTCAACTGCCCCCAAAGTAGCCAGTGGCGTACCCGGATTTCACATTGAGCGGAAGAACCTCATCTTTGGTCTGCTAGGCGCCGTGTTTGCGGCGCTTTTATGTAGGTTTGGAAAGGAAAAAGCACTGTGACCGCTACACGCTATGGCTATTATCCCGGATGCAGTTTGCTTTCCAGTGCAAAAGAGTACGACCGTTCAGCACGGGCGGTCTTTGCTCGCTTGGGTATTGAGCTTGTAGAGCTTGATGATTGGAACTGTTGTGGGGCGGTCCATGCAGACGTCAATAATCCCGACACGGCTATCACCTTGCCTGCGCGGAATCTGGCCCTCGCAGAGGCTCAAGGCTTGTCCCACATTGTGGCGCCTTGCAGCGGTTGTTATAAGAATTTGCGGCGGGCAAGTCTTGCTGTTGCTGATAAGTCGATACGAACCTTGGTCAATGAAAGTCTTCAGGACGGACTCAATCTGACGGGTGATATTACGGTTATGCATCCGCTGTATGTTATCCTTTATGATTACGGACTCGATCTGCTCAAAGAGGAGATACAGAAGCCCTTATCTGAGCTTCACGTCGCTAGTTACTATGGATGTATGCTCACGCGTCCGCGTGATGTATTTGACAGTCCTGAACGTCCTGTTGGTTTAGATGATCTTATGACGTGCTTAGGTGCCCACGTCGTCGATTATCCGATGAAAGCAAAATGCTGTGGTGGGGCTCTTGCGCTATCGCATACGGATGTAACGGTGAGATTGACCGGTAACGTTTTGATATCCGCAAAGGAAGCGGGTGCTGATTTAGTGACACTTGCGTGTCCGATGTGCCATACGGCTCTGGATTCGTACCAGACCCGAGCTGAGCGCGTTGTTAACCATAAGTTAGACATTCCCATTCTCTACTTTACGCAGCTTATGGGGCTAGCTTTGGGACTTGACCGTTCCGTATTAGGGTTAGATCGCCATCTCGTCTCTCCCAAAAAAGTGTTATCCCATTTAGGATCGTGAGGAGCTAAATAAAGTCTATGAAACGAGGAGCTACAGAGAAATATCGTGACGAACAATCCCTCGTCCTTGAACGTAGGATGGTGGTGCATCACGACGTATTGACATGGGATCTGGAGCGATGTGTGGGATGCCAATTGGGGCCTGTTATCTGTCCCAAGGAAGCGATTACGCATACAGACGTCGAGGTAGTTGACGGTCGATTGGCGGAGAAGCTTACGGTTGATGTCGATCCCGAGCTTTGTGTTTTCTGTGGGATGTGTGAAGCCATCTGTCCGGTCAATGCAATTTCAATGACCCTCAATGGAGAGAACCACAATCCGGTTCTCGCTTTTGAGGCCTTCCCAACGTTCATCGAGTCCAATGATTTCGATCGGGATGTCTTTGATTGGGAACGGAAGGACTTCGTCATCGACAACTGTCCGACTGAAGTCATCAGCTACGATGAAGAAGTGGAGACCCTCGTTGTTGACGATGAGCATTGTATCCGATGTCGCCAGTGTGAAGTAGCGAGTGATGGTGCCTTTGAAGTTGTACAGTCTTGGGAGGGCACAGTAAAACTTAGGCGTGAACAGTGTATTGAAGATTGTTTTGCCTGTGCTGATATCTGCCCAACGCGTGCGCTTCACATCAACGATGAAGGTGAGTTAGTCCTGGCAGATTACTACTGTATTAAGTGTGGAGCGTGCGTACAAGTGTGCCCAATCGAGCCAGAGTATGAGGATTATGAGGTCACCCTCCGGTCTCAGGGGGTCGTTTACACGAAGACCTTCACCCGTATTGTCAATCCTGATGCCCTGCCAATTTGGGTCGAACGCTGGCGAGTGCGTCACTATCCGGTGCAGAGTGGGGCTTGGGTTGAGGCTCTAGCAAAGCTGGCCGATGAAAAAGCGCAAATGGTCGAAATTGAGCGTAAACGGGCGATCAAGCGGCGGGATTTGATCGTGGCCCTCAAAGGCGGGCATGAGCTTCAGGAGAGAGAGCGCGCTCGGAAGGAGGCGCACCTGGCCGCACTTCGAGGAGGTACAGCCTTTGTAGATAGGGAGAGTGACTGAGGTCCAGACGACCTCATTGTGGACTGCCTTTGGTAGTCGGCCGCCCTCTTAAGGTTTGCTAGAGTGGGTGGCTTCTCTATTGTTACGTGTTTACCTTTTCTCGGACAGCGTTAAGTTGTTTGATCTTGCAGGTATGCTATAATTTCTTTCTGGTGTGAAAGGAGGCCTGCATTGGTCAGTCCATATGCGCTGATAGGCATATTCCTCGCCATCTCATTATTTTTCGGGGCGGCTCCGATTATACTGGCATGGCTATTCAGCCCCAAAAAATCAAATCCTCGCAAGAGCCAAATTTACGAGAGTGGCAATCCTACTTTTGGTGAGACTTGGATTGAATATAAAGCCCAGTATTATCTTTTTGGTCTCGCATTTGTGGCCTTTGATATTGAGGTGGTTCTTCTATTTCCCTGGGCACTCGCTTATCATCGAGTCCCACTCTATGCTGTCCTGGAAGTGATTCTTTTCCTCTTGTTACTCAGCTTAGGGTTGGTTTATGTGTGGATCAAGGGGTGGCTGCAATGGATGTGAGGCCGGGATGACAATCTGGGAGTTTTTGGTCAATCCGTTTAGACATCTTGGCCCATGGTTTGTGGGCTTGTTGATGCGGCTTGGATTTTCGCCTCTGGTCGCTGAGCTTGCCATGCATATGGTTGCGGGATTCATTGTGGCTTTCGTGCCGCTTTTTGCGGTGGTGTTCTTGATCTGGGAGGCTCGTAAGGTGATTGCCCGGATGCAAGACCGATTGGGGCCTAATAACTCCGGCACGTACGCTGGTCCTTATGCGCTTTTGCAGACTGTTGCGGATGCGATTAAGATCTTCACCAAGGAGTTGATCATTCCGGCCGGTGCCGATCGGATTGTCTTCGTTGCTGCCCCTGTTCTCGTCGTCGCCGTCGCCATTTCCATATGGGCGGTGATACCTTTTGGGCCGGACGGACTGCAATTTGTGGACCTTAATATCAGCGCTTTCTACGTTGTTGCGATCTCCTCCTTGGCTCCGTTTTCTATGATTATGGGAGGTTGGAGTTCTCGTAACAAGTATGGTGACGTGGGGGCATTTCGAGCGGTCTCCCAGATCATTGGTTATGAGATTCCTCAGATCCTCGCCCTCTTTATCGTTGTGATGCTCACCGGCTCTCTTTCACTCCAAGACATTGTGGCCGCGCAGACGATCCCGTTTATTGTGGCGCTGCCCATACCCGCGCTTATCTACTTTTTGGCAAGCACGGCCGAAGTCGGGCGTCTTCCTTTTGAACTGGCAGAAGCGGACTCTGAGATTGTGGCGGGTTATTTTACGGAGTACAGCGGTATGATGTTCGGCTCATTCTATCTCGCTGAGTTTATCAACAACCTCACCGCCTCCACTGTGTTCTCTGTGCTGTTTTTGGGCGGATGGAGGGGACCCTGGGTGGGCTCTGTTCCCATTTTAGGACCTGTCTGGCTGATGCTCAAGGCGTTTATGGTTTTCAATATACTTATGCTCTTTTGGGCGGCGATGCCGAGATTACGGATTGATCAAGTCTTGGCCTTTAACTGGAAGTTTATGGTGCCGTGGGGCATCATAATGATGATTGTCATCGCTTTGGTGGACAAGATCGCCGGTCAAGCGGGGCTTACAAGGGACTGGGAACGTTTTGGGGTACTCTTGGTTGCGAATGTTCTCATTGCGGCGCTTACTTATCCCTTTCTCCGTTGGGCTAAGGCACGCTTTGGTCGACAAATGCAAGTTCGTCCCGCTGGCGCTCTGAATCCACAACAGAAGGTTCGTTGACATGTCGTCACAGCAGCTTTTATTTATGATATTCGGCTCGCTAGCCGTTGTCTCGGCTATTCGGGTCGTTACCTCGCACCGGATATTCCATGCCGCTATGTG
>DAOTTS010000066.1:0-6529 GCA_034437735.1 Anaerolineae bacterium | reverse complement strand
TGCGTTACTGTGACACGGTGGGCATCATGGACCCCTTGCAGATTTACAAGCAGGTAAAAGCGTTGGTTGACGAGGTGAATATCCCGATTGAGATGCATACCCACAACGACTTCGGGATGGGCACGGCCAATGCCATCGCTGGCCTAGAGGCGGGGGCAACCTATGTGAACACGACGGTCAACGGTCTGGGGGAGCGCGCGGGTAACGCGTCGCTGGAGGAGTTGGTGATGGCCCTGCATTACTGTGAGGGGGTGACGTTGCGTATCCGCACCTCGCTCTTCCGGGAGCTTTCGGAGTATGTCGCGCTGGCATCTGGACGCCCCTTGCCCACGTGGAAGACGGTGGTAGGCAGCAGCCTTTTCCTCTATGAATCAGAGGGGCGAGCCAGTGGCGTTGTGCAGGACCCCAGCACTTACGAGATCTTCCCGCCGGGCGAGGTAGGACTGATGCGGCGCTTCAACGTTGGAAAATACTCCGGCCCCAGTGTCGTGCGTCAGAAGTTGCGCGAACACGGCTATCATCCCTCAGAGGATGAACTGGCTGAACTGGTCCCCGTTTTGCGCAGCCGCGCTATCGCGCTGAAGCGCTCGCTGTTCGATAACGAGGTGGTGGAGGAGTACTCCGAGATGCGAGGCCGAAGGGTTTAGGAAAGGAGAGAGAACGATAATGACAGAAGACATTCGAGTTTTAGATACGACGTTGCGGGATGGAGAGCAGGCCGTCGGTGTGATCTTCACCCGCTGGGAGAAAGAACAGATCGCTACACTCTTGGCCAGTATTGGCATCACGGCCATCGAAGCGGGCTACCCGATCCTGGGGCCGGAGGAAAAAGCCTGTGTCAAGGCCGTCGTCGACGCCGATATTAAGGTGAACGGTGACGAAACCCGCCCTTTGGAGGTCAACGCTTTTGCCAGGGCGCGCGTGGAGGATGTGCGGGCGGCCGTTGAGTGTGGCGTGGATAGTGTGATCATCTCCATCTCCACATCGGACATTCACATCGAACGTAAATTCCGCAAGTCACGTGACTGGGTGTTGGCGCAGGTGGAGAGTGCCGCTGCCGAAGCCAAGCGTCACGACTTGGTGTTCACGGTCAGCGCGGAGGACGCTTCGCGCAGCGACATGGCCTTTTTGATCGACTTCTATGAACTGGCCAAGTCCCTGGGGGCGCGCATGGTGCGCTACTGCGACACCTTGAGTGTCGAGGATCCCTATACCACCTACCGCCGCATCAAGTTCATCACGCAGCGCCTCGACATACCGTTGGAGATTCACATGCACAACGACTTCGGGATGGGCACGGCCAACGCTATGGCCGGTATCCGCGCCGGGGCACGCTCGGTGGCCGCCTCTGTGGGAGGGCTGGGCGAGCGCGCGGGCAATTCACCCCTGGAGGAGGTGGTGATGGCCCTCAAGCACCTGCGTGAGATCGACCTGGGCATCGACACCTCGCGCTTCCGTGAGATCGCCAAGTACGTCGCCAACGCCAGCCGGCGCGCGATCCCTATCTGGAAGGCCATCGTGGGCACCAACGTCTTCGCCCATGAGTCGGGCATCCACGCGGATGGCATCCTGAAGGATCCGACTAGCTATGAGGCGTTCAGCCCCGAGGAAGTGGGCCTGGAGCGCCAGATCATCATTGGCAAACACTCCGGGTCGAAAGCCATTATACACAAGTTCAGCGCCGAGTTCGGCGTCGACATCGATCAGGACATTGCCCGTGAGCTGCTAGAGCGCGTGCGGTCGATGGCCGTGGAGCTCAAGCGACCGCTGTTCAGCAAAGAGCTCATGCTCCTCTACAAAGAAATCCAACGTGCGTAAAACCCGTAGAGACGTAAAATCTTACGTCTCTACCTCCCCCCCACCGGGGGGGACTGAGGGGTCGATTGAGGCGGGGAGGACACTCGTTGTCGGCCTGGGCAACCCCATTCTGACGGACGACGGCGTGGGCGTCAAAGTCGCGCGCGCCGTCGCCGCACGGCTAGCGTCTTCCCATTGGGTGAGGTCTCCTCATTTGTGTTGGGTGAAGTCTCCTCATTTGTGTTGGGTGAGGTCTCCGACCGATACCCCCCCCGTGGACGTGGTAGAGGCCAGCGTGGGCGGGCTGCGGCTCATGGAGATGATGATCGGATATCAGCGCGTGATAGTGATCGACGCGCTCTATCACCCCGACGTAGCCCCTGGCACCCTGCACCGTATGACACGCCAAGACTTGGAGCGTGTCACGCCCCATGAGCCGGAGCACCTGGCCTCGGCGCATGACGCCTCATTGCTCACCGCGCTAGAGACGGGGCAGCGCTTGGGTCTGACGCTGCCCGACGAGGTGGTGATCTATGCCATCGGGGTGCAGGACGTGCTGACGTTTGGGGAAACGCTCACGCCAGCGGTGGCGCAGGCAGTGCCGGCGGTGGTAGAAGCGGTGGTGAAAGAGATTTAGAATCTTCAATAAGATCTTGTGAAATGTGCCATCGGGGGCCGTCAGGGCCGTTAATAATGGGACCTTCTATCTCCCTCCATAAGTCGCATATCCCCGTCGCGCGGATTTAGCAATCCGCTTAGAGCGACGGGGAAGGCGCGGATTTAGCAATCCGCTTAGAGCGAAGGGGAGGCGCGGATTTAGCAATCCGCTTAGAGCGATGGGGAAGGCGCGGATTTAGCAATCCACTTCCCCATTTGACATCCCCTGCAAAAAAAGTTATACTAATACTAAGTATACAAGGGGGAGCGCGATGGTTTTACCGGGGATCCTGGCAGGTTTAGTGGGCGTGGTGATCCTGGCGCTGCTGTTGCACCTGGGGGGGGCATTGTTGCGCTCTCTACAGGGAGCAGTGGTGGCGTTGCTGGTCGCGAGCGTCGTGTTAGTCCTGGGGTTGGCAGCGTGGGCGCAAGCTAGCGCGACGCGCCAGGCGGCCGTTGCCGCGACAGTGGCAGCACGGGGGCAGACGACGGCGACCGTCGGGCTTACGCTCCTGGCCCTGCTGCTGGGCATTGCGGTGTTGGTCGCGGGGGGCGTGATTGCCTATCTCATGCTGCGCCTGTGGCGACTGGAATATACCGTGCACCAGGGGGAGGAGAGCTGGCGGAGCAATCCCTGGGTTAATGAGACCCCTTCGGGTATATCCGCGTGGCCTGACTCACCAAGGCTGATCCAAAGTGCCCAAACTAATGGACTACTCCGGGATCTAATTCAATTGGAGACGTTGCGGCTGTTACAGGGCTACGAGTTGACCCTTGCCCATAACAGACCGACCCACGCGTTCCCCCCTGCTTCCTTCGAAGATGACCTCCCGTTAGTGCATCAAGACTCCGCAGAGGAGACGGCGGGTGCCGATGATGACTTCCCGTGGGACACCTGGGTATAAGCCCCCTTCCGTTGACCGGGGTAGGGACCGCGTAACGCGCGCGGTCATCTTCGGCGTCCTGGCCTTCGTGACGCTGATCACGATGGCGTGTGCCGAGACCGTTACGGTCACCCCGGCCTCCTATGCCGTCTCACGTCCCCCTGTGACCTCAGCAATGTTGCAGCCCACCGTGGAGCAGGCCCAGGTGAACGCTTACTTGGCCGGCCTCGATTCCGAACTCAAAGCGATGGCTTGGTATAAGCTAGCGACTGCCACCGCCCAGGTCGCCCATGCCACGGCCACGCAGCGCGCGGCGGACGCCACGGCCACGGCGGATATTGCCTATGCCACCGCGACGGCCATGGCGTGGCGGACGACGGTACAGGCTGCTCAGGTCCAGGCGACGGCTACCGCAGGCGCGCAGGCAGCCTATGCCACCGCCACGGCCCAGGCGGCGATTGATCAAGCCACCGCGACAGCCATCGTGGAAGCGCGCCAGGCCACGGCCACCGCGCTGGCGGTCCAGGCGACGACTACGGCCGACGCCGTGATGTTCCAACAACGGGCGACGGCGACAGGGGCAGCATGGGCGGTCCAGGCGACGGGCACCGCCGAGACAGCGCATACGGTGGCGACGGTGCAGGCGGCTAGCGCTGCGAAGGCGCATATGGCCGCTGAGCGCGAGCGTATCACGCATCCGGTGCGCGCCTACGGTCCCTGGATTCTGCTAGGGCTTTTTGGTATAGTGACTGTGGTCGGCCTGGTGCGCTTGTTCCGGGTGGCCGAGATCCGCGCGCGTGTGGTCAAAATGGGACCCCATGAGCGCGAGATCGTGCTGTTGAACGGCAAGGTCTTGCAACCCACGCGCGGCCACCTGCCGATCCTGGACTATGACCGCCCATCCCACACCCAACCCGAGACCGTCTCGGACGAGGAGCAACGGAACACGACGGCACGGGCCCAGACGGTGGAACTGATGCGCGCCGCGCACCCGCCGACTGTCAACGTTGGCCGAAGGTCTCCGACCGAGGGTAGGGCGAGTTTCGGTCAGAGACCTTATCCAACGACCACGGGGGGAAAACCGAAGATGACGGCACGCCAGGCGCAGCAGTTGATGGCGCGGCATATCGCCCAGCGCCACCCGGAGACCTATGGTGAAGTGCGCGTCGTGCCAGCCCATCAGGTGCGCGCGTGGCTGGACGACGTACGGCCCCAGGCGTATCGCGATGCACTAACCCATGATTTGGAGGAATAATTAGGTGGGATGTACCTTCCCTTCGACTGCGCTCAGGATATGCTTTGGGGTGCGTTCCCCCTGAAGTCCGATGGGGCGCACGCCATGCAAGGGCGACCTACCCATAAGGAAGAATTATGAAAGCAAACGGAGGACACCAACATAACGCCACAGTTACAGCGGGGCGGTTGCGGGAGGCCGCAGCTATTGCGCAGCGGATTCCCGCCGTGATGCGCAGACGTGGCCTCGCCCCCGCGTTTACCGACTGGGTGGTAACAACCGAGCACGAGATGGTCTGGCTGTTCGGCATCCTAGATACGCAGCGCGTTAAGAAGCTAGAGCACTACGCCGATGCCAACTTGCTCCATCACCTGGCCACGGACATCGGCGGGCGGCCCGTCTATCTCTCCAACAGCGATGGCCTGCGCTACGCGATCCTGCTCTCCGGCTACCCTGAGTTATCCAGCCGCCTGGATTTCACCGAGGCGCTGGCCGAGAACTTCGCCCACAAGCACAACGGGCGCCATCTAGTCGCCCTGGGGCAGCAGCTCACGGGAGTACCGCTGGCGGTGCCCTGGAAGCGCCTGGGCCATATCTTGGTGGCCGGGATGACGGGCTCCGGCAAATCCAACTTCCTGCGATTGATGGCCTACCAAGGCCTGCGTTGTGGACACCGACTGTTGCTCGCGGATGTCGACAATCGCACGTTCCCGATGTTGGCCGCGCACCCGGCGCTCTTAGCCCCTATTGCGACGACGCCGGACGCTATGCGGGACCTGGTAGAACGCGCACTGGGCGAGTGCGATCATCGTTCGAGGATTTACGATCAGGTTCCCAATTTCCCCGATACGCTGGAGGAGTTCAACGGATTGGCCGTGCGCGAGGGCTTTGATCCATTGCCCCGCGTGCTCGTCATCTTGGACGAATACAACACGGCAGTCACCGCGCTGGGCGGTCACAATGGGCCGTTGGCCAGCGCCACCGCCGAGCTGGGATGGCGCGGACGCAAATTCGGCGTCAACTTGGTCTTCGCGGCCCAGGACTTCGTCAAATCCGTGGTGGGCCGCGTCCGCGATCAGATCAACGCGGTGGTGTGTTTCCGCGTACGCAGTCGGCAGGTGGCCAACGCAGTGGGCGTGCCGGAGGCGATGAATGTGCCCAAGGATCGCCCTGGGCGCGCGTACACGGATATTTGGGGACCGTTACAGACCTATTATCTGGAGAAGGAACGGCTGATTGCCTTAGGCCAGCGCCACGCCGGTCCGGCCTTCTCAGATGAAGAACAGGCCTTGATCGAGCGGGCGATGCACGACGCGGACGGGCGTATGTCCATCCCCCTGTTGCAGGAGTGGGGCTTAAGCACGTGGACAGCCCGCCAGTTGCTTAAGGAGTGGGAGCTGCGCGGCTGGGTGGCCAAGAACCCGCAGCAACAGAACGCACGGTACATCACCGCGAAGTTGGAAGGGCTGTACACGCAGACGTAAGCACCTCGGTCGGAGACCTTCGGTGAACAAGAGGGGTTCTCGTTGGCCGAAGGTCTCCTGACCGAGGCCCCAGATACCTCGTTGGCCGAAGGTCTCCTGACCGAGGCCAGTCGCGAAATTTAAACGCTAATCCGGCAGGTTCCCAGTTTAAACTTTCTTCCGAATTATCTAAATAGCGCATCCCCAAAGTTGAAGCGATTGTTAAATCCTAATTCGAGATTCGATTTTTAAAATGCCACACTACCTTTGAAAAGAAGTACATCACATAGGGCATAGCTTGGGGGTAATAGCCCGGTCCAGCCATAGCATCGTAGCGCAGTTTGATCCAGATGCGAAAGCGTCCGACCGGCGCCCCAAATAAATTTGGCTCTCCACAAATTGGCGGGATAAAGATTGGGCCAGTTTGCGTTATGCACCTTGGCGCGCTGTCATTCACAATAGTAAAGCCACGCTAGACGCGTATAACGTGCAGA
>DAOTTS010000065.1:0-6347 GCA_034437735.1 Anaerolineae bacterium | reverse complement strand
CGGGGACTTACGCATTCTCAAATCTCGGGTAAGATACAGGCACCGCAAATCAGAAAGGAACCCGATGCCTAAGCCCAACATTCTCTGGATCTGTTCGGATCAACAGCGCGTCGACACGCTCGGCGCCTACGGCAACCCCTTCGTCCGCACGCCGAACCTGGACCGGCTCGCTGAGACCGGCACCTTGTTCCTCAACGCTTTCTCCCAAAGCCCGGTCTGCACGCCCAGCCGGGCGACCTTCCTCACCGGACGCTACCCCCGCACCTGCCGGACGCGCCAGAACGGCGCCGACATCCCGGCGGACGAGGTGCTGGTCACCAGGATGCTGGCGGACGACGGGTACACCTGCGGATTGGCCGGGAAGCTGCACCTCTCGTCTTGTAGCCCCTCGGTCTGCACGACGATGGAGCGCCGCATCGACGACGGCTATCAGGCGTTTCACTGGTCGCACCACGCCGGCCCGGGATGGGGCCTGCACAACGAGTATTGGGCCTGGCTCGACGCGCAGGGCGCGCACTTCGAGACGCCGCCCCGCGAAGACTGCCCCTACATCCTGGAGGGGATGCCGTCGGACCTCCACCAGACGACCTGGTGCGCCGAGAAAGCGTGTGACTTTATGACCGAGCACGCGGACGACGAGGCCCCCTGGCTCTTCTCCGTCAATCTCTTCGACCCGCATCACGCCTTCGACCCGCCTGCCGAGTATCTGGCCCCCTATCTGGCGCGGTTGGACGCGATCCCCCTGCCGAACTACGTCGAGGGCGAGCTCGCCGGCAAGCCCCCGTTCCAGCAGGAGGACCACGAGGGCGCCTACGGCGGTTTTGCGGGCTTCGCGTTCGAGGCGATGTCCGAGCGGGATCACCGGCTGGTCCGCGCGGCCTACTGGGCTATGTGCGACCTGATCGACGACCAGGTCGGCCGCATGCTCGACACCCTGGAGGCCACCGGACAGCTCGAGAACACCCTGGTGATCTACACCTCCGACCACGGGGAGATGCTGGGCGATCACGGCATCTACCTCAAGGGGCCGTTCTTCTACGAGCCCGCGATCCACGTCCCCCTGATCATCGCGTGGCCCGGCGCGGTCGAGGCGCAGACGAGCCCGGCGCTGGTCGAACTCACCGACCTGCCGCAGACGGTCCTGGATGCGGCCGGGCTGGCCCACCACCCCGGGATGCAGGGCCGGTCGCTCTGGCCCCTCCTGACCGGCGGGGCGGACGCCGGTCACCACCGCGACGACGTCTACGCCGAGTACTACAACGCCATGCCCTGGCACCGCAACCCCACCGCACAGATGACGATGGTCCGCACGGCGACCCACAAACTGGTGATGGATCACGCTCACAACGCGGGGGAGCTCTACGACCTGGAGGCGGACCCGGCGGAGACCCACAACCGCTGGGGCGACCCGGCCTATGCCGGGATCCAGATGGCGATGCTCCAGCGCCTCTGCAACCGGATGGCGTGGACCGTCGATCCGCTGCCCCTGCGCCGCGCCCCCTGGTAGCGGGATGCTGAGGATGGCTGCCGCCGAGAGGGAGCGAGGTGGGTCGTGACCCGTCAACAGGGACGTGAAGGGGCCGGCACCCCCTCGCTCCGCGACCGCTGGGACCGCCACGCGCCGTGGGTGATGAGCGCGCTCTTCGCCCTGCTGGTCGTCGCGCTGAAGCTGAGACAGCACGCGGCGTTCAACACCCGAGTCTACGACTTCGCCCGATTCGCCCAGGCGCTCTGGACCACGGGCCACGGCCGGTTCCTCTTCTCCTCCCTGCACTACGGCTCGATCCTGGGCAACCACTTCTCGCCGCTGATGGCGGCGTGGTCCCCGCTGATGGCGGTCTGGGGCGACGAGCGGCTGCTCTTCCTGATCCAGGCCGTCAACGTCGCCGCGACGGGCCTGATCCTCCACCGGGCGTTCAAGACGGTCGCCCCGCGCGCCGCGACCTGGGCCCTGCTGCTCTTCTATCTCAACCCCGCCCTCCACCGGCTGGCGCTCTTCGAGGTACGCCGCATCGTCTTCGGGATGCCCTTCCTGGCGCTGGCGCTCTACGGGTTGGTCGCCCGCCGGTGGTGGGTCCTGCTGATCGGGATAAGCGTCGCGATGATGGCCAAGGAGAGCGTGGCCCTCTACGCCGTGATGATCGGCCTCTACATGTTGATCGTCGAGCGGGAGCGGGCGTGGGGCGCCGGGGTGCTGGTGCTGGGAGCGGTGTGGCTGGTCGCGGTGAGCCTCTGGGCGATCCCCGCGATCCGCACCGCCGGGGACGAGATCGGCACGTACCCGCAGCTCTACTACTTCGACCATTTGGGGTCGTCATACGGCGAGATCCTCCGGACGCTGGTACGCGACCCGATGGCCGTGCTCGCCAAGCTCCCGCTCCGGGAGGAGGCCCTGGCGCTGCTGCGCCTGCTCCTGCCCTTCGGGGTGATCATGCCCTTCCTGGCCCCCAAACTGGCCCTGCTCTGCGCGCCGTACGTCGGCCTGATGTTCCTCAGTTCGGACGTGGACATGATCCGGCTCGACAAATGGTATCCGACGACCATCCTGCCGGTGCTCTTCACGGCGGCGGTCGTGGGATGGGCCCGGCTGCCGGCGCGCCGGCAGCGGTGGGCGCGGATCGGCTGGACCGCCGCGACGCTGGTGGGATTTGGGCTCCACAGCACCGCACCGCTGGGCGGGCGCTTCGACCCCGCGCGCTACCGGGTGACGGACCGCGACCGGCTGGCAGCCCAGGTGATCGACGCGGTCCCCTCCGGGGCCGCAGTCGCAGCCAATCCGGCGTACGTCCCGCACCTCGTCACCCGGATGGACCTGTATCACTATCCCATCGTGCCCATCGGCGAGGAGGCGATCGACGTCTTCGTCTTCGACCGGCAGGCCGACGTCTATCTGATCTCCCGGAACGGGCTTAACGCCCGCATCGACCGGATGCTCACCGACCCGACCCTGTATGTCGACGCCGAGGCCGACGGCCTCTACGTGTTCCGCACCTCCGGGGCGCCGCCCCCGGCGTTCGACGTGGACCGGGTAGCCCTGGACGCCGTGCGGCTCGACCGGGTCGAGGTGGCGGCCCGAGGGGCCGGGACCCCGTACCGCCCGACCGGCGCCGCTACGATTGCCGTCGCGCCGGGCGACCGGGTGCGCGTCTTCCTCTATTGGGAGGCCGTGGGCGCGCCCAACGCCAACCTCAGCGTCTCCGTCCGCATCGCCGAGGCCGCCGGCGCGCTCGTCGCCCAGCACGACCAGACGCCCGGCGGGGGCGACCGCCCCACCCTGACGTGGGAGCCCGGGCTGGCCTTTCGCGACGTCTACACGATGACGATCCCCCCGGACGCGCCGCCCGGCCCGGCGTCGCTCGATCTGGTGCTGTACGAGAGCGGCTCGCTGGAGGTCGTGCCGTTCGACGGTGCGGGGCCGGTGCTGCACGTCGCGCCGGTGGTCATCGGAGGCGGGACGGAGGGTGACGCGTCAGAGTGACGGCTGTCCCGTCATGCTTCGTTTCACTCAGCATGACGGGGAAGGGTGGAACGCGGGAGCGCCCGCGTCGTGTGCGCCCGGTCGTTTTCCGGCGTTGATCGGTCGGCGCCGGTGTTTGTGCATCCGGCGGTTTGATGTCGAGATGCTTCGCTCTGCTCAGGATGACGGTTGTAGGATGACGGTTGTAGGATGACGATTGGAGGACGATGGTTGTAGGATGGCGGGAGCGGAGGGATGTGCTACGATTGACAGAGCAAACACCCATGAATCCAGGGCTATCGCATCTAAACGTAAAGCCATCGAATTTCAAGCTCGAAGCCCCGTCCCCGGGGCGGATTCTGCGAAGTCAAGTCACAAAACCGATGTTTCTGCCGCGAAACCGCACCCTGACGGGCATCTTCGACCCCCGAGACGGGGGCTGGGAGCACCTTTATATAAGATGCGATTGCCCTACCTACGAATCGGGAGGAACGATGCGTGAGACCCAACGACCCAACCTGATCTACGTCTTTGCCGACCAGATCCGCGCCCGGTCCTGCGGCTACGCCGGGGACGCCAGGGCGCGGACGCCGAACCTGGACGCGTTCGCCGCGCAGAGCCGGAACTTCACCAACGCCGTCTCCGGGCACCCGGTCTGCGCGCCCTACCGCGCCAGCCTGCTGACCGGGAAGTACACCACCGGCACCGGGATGGTGATCAACGAGCTGCGGATAAACCCCAACCAGCGGTGCCTCGCCCAAGTGCTCACGGACGCCGGCTACGAGACCGCCTACATCGGCAAGTGGCACCTGTGGGCCAACGAGCTGGGCCACCACGACGATCCCAAGAACGCGTACATTCCGCCGGGCCCCTACCGGCTGGGCTTCGACGGTTTCTGGGCCGCCTACAACTTCCACCACCGCTACGTGATGGCGGCGGTCAACGATACGTTCGCGGCCTGCACGTGGTACCGGGATCACTGGACCGAGGATCGTGTGATCCTGCGATCCGCCGGGGGTTGACAGTGCGGGTTTGACAGTGCCGGTTTGACAGTGCCGGGGACTGGCGCACTTCAGCCAGTCCCCGGCACTGTCAAACCGGCGCTATCTGTTACAATAGAACTGCGAAAAAGAGAAAAGGATCAACAAAATAACAGAAAGGAGCGCACGATGGAGACCTCTGTCTGGACGTCTCGGAAAGTCTCAATTGTCGGGGCCGGCGCGGTCGGGGCGACGTTCGCCTACGCCCTGGCGCAGAGCGGCTACGCGGAGGAGATCGCGATCGTCGACATCGACCGCGAACTCGCCGAAGGCCAAGTGCTCGACCTCTCGCACGGGCAGCCCTTCTTCCCCTCGGTCGACATCACGGTCGGCACGCCCGAGGACTACGCCGACTCCCACGTCATCGTGATCACCGCCGGGGCCAGCCAGAAGTCCGGGGAGAGCCGCCTGGATCTGCTGAAGAAGAACGCGTCGATCATGCAGTCGATCGTCGACGACATCACCGAGCAGACCTCCCAGGCCGTGATCGTGGTAGTCACCAACCCGGTGGACGTGTTGACCTACGTCGCGCAGAAGCGGGCCGGGTGGCTCCGGGGGCGGGTCATCGGGTCGGGCACGGTGCTGGACAGCGCCCGCTTCCGGTATCTGCTCGGGGAACACTGCGGGATCGACGTGCACAACGTTCACGCGTACATCCTGGGCGAGCACGGGGACAGTGAGTTCGCCGCCTGGTCCCTGACCCACATCGCCGGGCTGAGTATGGACGACTACTGCGCCATCTGCCGCAAGTGCAAGGACTGGCACGCCGAGCGCGCGACGATCGTCGACGAGGTGCGGGACTCGGCCTATCACATCATCGACTACAAGGGCTCGACCTCGTTCGGCGTGGGGATGGCGCTGGTGCGCATCGTGCGCGCGATTCTGCGGAACGAGCACAGCGTGCTGACCGTCTCGACGGTGCTGGCGGGCGAGTACGGGCTGAACGGCGTGGCCCTCAGCGCGCCGAGCATCGTGACGGAGCGCGGGGTGGCCCGGGTGCTGGAGGCCGACCTCTCCGAGGCGGAGACGGCGCTGCTGCACACCTCGGCGGGGGTGCTTCAGGCGGCGATTGACGAGATGGAAGGGGCGTGAGGGGCGCGGACGATGGACGACGGACGATGCGCGACAGTGCCGGGGACTGGCTGAAGTACGCCAGTCCCCGGCACTGTCGCTGGGACGGCGGACGATCGACGATGGACGATTGGGCGGTGGCCTGGACAGTGGTGTCGTGCGGGCCGACCACGAATAGGGAAACGAATACACGAATGGGGTGGTACGGCGACGCGCGGGATGCGGTGAGGGCTGCGCTTTGTTCATGCTCGGAGTGGATGTACGTTTGGGACATATGGCACGCCACCCTGCCACCGCGGCCTGCTCGGATGACACATCCTCGCGAGCAGGGGTGAAGGGGCTCGCGAGCAACGGGGAAGGGGGACGATTGACGACGGACGATAAGGGCATCGCACGGGCCGACCACGAATGGGGTGGTACGGCGATGCGCGGGATGCGGTGAGGGTCGCACTTTGTTCATGCTCGGAGGGGATGTGCCATCCCCGGCTTTGGCGGTCACCGCTGCATTCGCGGCCTGCTCGGATTACAAATCCTCGCGAGCAGGGGGTAAGGGGCTCGCGAGCACGGGGGAAGGGGGACGCGAGCAAGGGGGAAGGGGGACGGCGGACGATCGACGATGGACGATGCCCCAAAATGGGTTCGTACTGGAAAGGCACCAGCATCTTCGATTTCGCAAAAATGCCTCGGCTAGGGTTGGTCCTCGGGGAGGTCGAGGCCGGTGACGTCGACGGTGAGGGGCGGGGGGACGGGCTCGCCGCCGCGCCCGCGCTGGAGGCGTT
>DAOTTS010000064.1:0-38753 GCA_034437735.1 Anaerolineae bacterium | reverse complement strand
CAACGACGGGACACTCAACCATGCTCCCACCTCGCACTCACAGAGCAGGTCCAGCAGGAAACGCCGGGCCTTGGGGAAGTCAAGGTGAGGGACCGTGCCGGTCTTGCACCCGTGCGACGAGAACGTGCTCAACCGTCCAAAGTACCCACACCAGAAGAATTCGCTCCCACACCCCTCGGTTTCGCCGATCAAGAGGGTCCGCAGCTGCCGTTCCTGCTCCACCAACGGGGCATCCAGGTACGCCCGATACGCCTTTTCGTCGACGATCACGTAGTTATCGGGATACGAGGGGCTGCTGCTGGAGTAGCTACGGTAGACGCCCTCGGTATCGTAGTCCACCAAGCCCAACGCCAAAGCCGTGCCGTCCACGTAATCGATCCACGAGGACCGGCCGTCGGACTCAATCTGCGTCTTCGCATCAGGGTCCGACAGCCACTTCGCCAGGCGGCGGTAATCGACCACGCTCAACGCGTTGTCCCGTACCAACCGCTTGACCTCGTAGTCGCGCACGTACTGCACGAACGCGTGCAGGTCGCGGCGCAGGTCGAAAGGCGTACTCATCGTCTCGAGCTTAGAGACCTCCATAGGCTTCACGTTAACCATCGTTCTCCACCACCTTGATCACATTTCCCGTCCCGTTGACCATCCGTTCGACCTCCCGCAGCCGATCCTGGGCAAAGGCCAGGACGGTATCGGACAGAAAGACCACGTCCTTGACATCCTCAAACGCACGTTCCAATTGGACCTTCAGACCCAGATCATCGACCTGGGCAACGAGAAGGTTCTCGTGCACAATGTGTCTACCCCATCGCGCCTCGACGCGGGCCAGCGTCTCCCGGAAGTCCGGGACGTGCTCCCGCAGCCACGGCGTGAGGGAATGATCCTGCACCGCCTCCATCCGGCGCCCCATATTGACCGCGTTAGGGATCGCGACCAGCGCCGCCTCCGCTCCCTCCCGAACCCGGAAGTCGGCGATCGAATCCAGAAACGCCAGGTCGGCATACGGCACCCGCGCCAGGTCCACCCACCACCGCTCGCCATCCCCCTGCTCCGAACGATGAAGGTAGTCGTCAGGCGGACAGGCGACCTCGCGATCCGGATGCTCAAACGCCAAGCGATAGGTGACGAGGTCGTTCTCCTCCCGGCGGGCCAACGCGCCCCAGCGCCAACCGGCCTGACAGACCGCCTCGCTGTCCACCTCGCGGTTGAGGAAGATCCGCAGCGGCGCCGCCAGTTGGTCGGCCCGGACCCACGCGTCGCCCGCCAACCGGGAGAGACAATAGGTCACGGCCTCAACCGGCGGCACGACAGGGCCCTGACGCCTGATTCGGATGAAGTCCGTGTGCGATCTCTCCGATCCGTCATCCGGAACCGAGGCCCGCCAACACGCCCGCTGCCAGGCCATCAATCGTTCGACCCCGAAAGGCTCGGAGCCCATCCATAGATCGCCGTCCACCAGGTCCACCGTGTATTGCCCTCGGATGCTCGCCGGCTCGTCAACGGTCGGGCCGTCGGCGGTGAGTTCCCGCAGCTTCTCGCGGAGGATCGACTTACGATGATCCCCCGGCCCCTGGAACCGGTGGACGTCGCGTATCGGTGGGGGCAGGAATTCCTCGAACGCTGACGGAAAGCGGTACCGGCGCCGCTCGTTCTGGGTATCCGCGTTCGACGCGGGATCCTCGGCAAAGAGAAGGATGCCCTTCCGGATCAGGGCGCGCCTGACCGTCTTGAAGATCGGCTTGTAGCGCTGGGTGTAGGTCCCGTAGTCGGGCCGGTCGACGTCCGGGTAGAGACGGGCGAAGGCCGGAATCTCCACCTGGTCCCCCAGATACACGAGCAGATGGAGAAAGATCAATTCCTCATCCGTCAACGTCCCCATCACCTCGTCAACCCCCGTCTCCGAGAGGTAAAAGTTCTCCAACAGCGCCCGCGTGGCGGTCTCCTCGTTGGAAAACCCGCGATTTTTCCGGATCGCGTTCACGTCGGCGTTGCTCAACTCCTCGTGGCACATCTGGTGCAGCATCTTGATCGTATCCACATCTCCTCCTTGCCGTCCAACCTCAGCACAGTACAATTATACATGATATGGCCTATAACCCACAAAACCCCGTGATCGTTCAAGGTGACAAGAGCGTGCTCCTGGAGGTCGACAGCCCCAGCTATCGACAGGCCCGCGACATCCTGGCACGCTTCGCCGAGTTGGAGAAGAGCCCGGAGTACATCCACACCTACCGGATCACGTCGCTCTCCCTCTGGAACGCCGCGTCGTCCGGGATGAGCGCCGAGGACATCCTGGAAGGGCTCCGGCAATACAGCAAGTACCCCCTCCCCGACAACGTGCGGGTCGACATCCAGGACTACGTCTCCCGCTACGGCCGGGTGAAGATGATCCGGCGCGACGGCGACCTGCTGCTCGTCTCCGACGACGCGGCCCTGATCGCCGAGCTGCACCATCACAAAGCCCTGATTCCCTACATCGAAGCGCTCGTGGATGCGACCACCCTGCGGGTGAACGCCGCGCGGCGAGGACACATCAAGCAGGAGCTCGTCAAGATCGGGTATCCGGCCGAGGACCTGGCCGGGTATGTCGATGGCGAGGCCCTCAGCCTCGATCTGCGAGACCTCACGGCAGCCGGCGAGCGCTTCGCCCTGCGTGACTATCAGCGCGAGGCTGCGGAAGTCTTCTACGCCGGCGGCGCCGCCCACGGCGGATCGGGCGTCGTCGTCCTGCCGTGTGGGGCCGGGAAGACGATGATCGGGATGGCCGTGATGGACGAGATGCAGTGCAACACCCTGATCCTCAGCCCGAACACCGTGGCGGTCCGCCAGTGGATCGACGAGCTGCTCGACAAGACGACGCTGGACCGCGAGCAGATTGGCGAGTACACGGGCCAGCGCAAGGAGATTCGCCCCGTCACCATCTCCACGTATCAGACCATGACCTACCGGAAGCGGGGCACGAAGGGGAAGGACCTCAGCCTGCTCAAGCAATTCCCGCACTTCAAGCTCTTTGACGAACGGGATTGGGGCTTGATCATCTACGACGAGGTGCACCTCCTGCCGGCCCCGGTCTTCCGCATCACCGCCGAGCTGCAGGCCCGGCGCCGTCTGGGCCTGACCGCCACCCTGGTGCGGGAGGACGGCCGCGAGGAGGACGTCTTCTCCCTGATCGGCCCCAAGAAATACGACGTGCCCTGGCGCGACCTGGAGCGCCGAGGCTGGATCGCCACCGCCGAAGTGACCGAGATCCGGATCGGGATGCCGTCCGACCTGCGGATGGACTACGCAGTCACCGAGAAGCGCGGCAAGTACCGCATCGCGGCCGAGAACCCGCGTAAATTCGACGTCGTCGAGGAGCTCCTGACCAAACACCCGGACGACCAGATCCTCATCATCGGGATGTACCTGGATCAACTTGAGGCCGCCCACGAGACGTGGGGCTACCCGCTGATTACCGGGGACACGCCGGTCGACGAGCGGCGCCGGCTCTACAAGACGTTCAAGACCGGGGAGGAACCCCGCCTGATCATCTCCAAAGTGGGCAACTTCGCCATCGATTTACCCGACGCCAACGTGATGATCCAGATCAGCGGGACCTTTGGGAGCCGTCAGGAGGAGGCCCAGCGGATCGGGCGCATTCTCCGCCCGAAGCAGAACGGCGACAAGGCGTACTTCTACACCGTGGTAAGCAAGGACACCCGCGACCAGGAGTTCAGCGCCAACCGGCAGCGTTTCCTCACCGAGCAGGGGTACAGCTACCGGATTCTGTATCAGGATGAGGTGCCCGCGTACGAGCCCGAGGAGTGAGGGACAGCGGACGGCGGGCCGACCACGAATCAGACACGAATACACGAATGGGTTGCCCCCCGGAGCACGATAAGGTGCGATGCACTCCCGTGCGCAACCTTCAAGGATCCGCAACCTCGAAGAACGTAAACGCTTGCAAGGCCCCGCATGGTTCAAGTGCGTTGCACCGGGTTTCAAAACCACCTGAGGCTGCGCCAGTCCGGCCCGACCGCGCCTCACTGCCCAAATTCCAGGGCTTATCACCGCCCTAACCAAGGCTCGTAGTCGGCGATTTATCGCCCTATCGTGCAGGGTGACCCGCCAGCCGACCACGAATCGGAAACGAATACACGAATGGGTGGCAGCATCATAGATCGCGGCTGCCCAAACCGACCGGGCCTGCCCCTACCTGGGAATTCAGGACACCGCCAGAATCTCTGACTCCCTGAATATCGACAGCACAATCTCCCCGGTTCCCCTCCGGTCGTAATCGTGCACCGCGTAGATCCGGCCGTCCGGCGCCTGCACGGCGTCGGGATAGGAGACCGGCTGCCGGTCGTCCAACCGCAGGCAGCGGGAGAAGCGCCGGTCGTCGTCCGGATCGCTGACGCACGCCTCCAGCCCCAGCCGCCGCTCGGGATGGAAGGTGTTGATCAGCAGCAGGCGCCCGGAGGCCAGCCGCCGGATAAAGAAGCGGGTGCCCGGGTTGACGATGCGCGTCGGCGCGCCCTCGCTCCAGTGGACCCCGCCGTCGGTCGAGACGCTCTCCCACAGCACGCCGGCCCCCGTGCGGATCAGCATCCAGAGCGCCCCATCCCGGCGCTCGACCCCCATCGACTCCAGCGCCCACGCCGGCGCCTCGACCGCGCCGTGCAGCGTCCAATGCGCCCCGCCGTCGGTCGAGCGCGCGACGCCCTGACGCTGGGTCTCCCGGGGGAACCAGCCGTCGGGCAGGTCGGGCGCCCAGGTGACCGGCAGCACCCACGTGCCGTCCGCCAGCACCGTGGGCTTGTTCATCCAGAAGACGAAGGGGACGTCCAGCGCGATCGGCATCGGCGCGGACCACGTCGGGTCGGCGGCGCCGGACGCCGCCGTCGTCCTCGCCCACACCGAGAAGTCCTGAGCCTCCCGATCCGCGCGGTTGTAGATCAGCCAGAGCCGCCCGTGGGGATCGTGCCACAGGGTCGGATCGTAGGCCCGCGCCGGGCCCTCCAGCGCGACGGCGACCTCGGGCGCCGACCACGTCCGCCCGTCGTCCGCGCTGGTCGTGAGGAGGACGTGGTTGTCCGGGTGCGGCTCCTTCGGTCCGCCGCTGTAGCACGTGCACCACAACCGTCCATTGGGCGCCCGCTCGATGCCGGGGATGCCCTGCCATTGGCGTGGGCCTTTCGTCGCAATGATGTGAGTCTGCATCGTGCCTCCTTGTGGGTCATCAATGCCTTTTTAGAGTGGATTTTTTGACGACAGACGACTGACGATAGACGATAATGCGGGGTTGCGAGGGCCGACCACGAATGTAACACGAATACACAAATCAGTCCGGGACGACAGCGGGGCTAACAATAGCCACAACGGTGCTGCGCCTGGGTGGCAAGGCGCGCTCGTAACGCGGAGGGCACCATCACGGCTGCGGCAGTGCGGACGGTGTGGGGACTTCGTACCCGCGCCTTTGCAATAACACGGCTGCGTAGCTCTTACGGAAGCTTAGCACGTCCGCTTCCCGGCGTGATACCTCCAACCGTTGTTGCTCCTCGGGTGTTAGACCGGCTTGCGCCTTTTTCTTCATCAGCAGCGCTTCGTATTCCGCCCACTGCGCCTCAGGGAAGACTTGCCGCACCTCCTCTTGCAACTCAGCCGCACTCATACGCAATAAGGGATAGACATCCGGTTGGTACGCCGGAGGAATCTCTTCTAGCAGCGGAAGCAAGCTATGCTGCAAACTCTGCGCCATCACAACATCTGGCGATTGCTGGACCAACTCCAAGAAACGTGGAATTGCCGATACAACGTCTCCGGCAGCTCGATCGTCAACGTCTCAGACATCGCACCTCCTGAAAGACCAGGATACCTAGACTCCATCAAGCTCGCACGGTGAATCAGCGGCTTACACTCAGTATATAGGGGAAGTGCCAGTGGGCAACCGTGCATTCCGCGGACCGAATTTGCAAGGACGATGGACGATGGACGATCGACGAGGATACAAGAGGATATCAGTGGAGACCGTCTAGGCCGAACGGGAGGATACGCTGGCTATGGGCCTTGTGAGCACTTGAGTAAACCCCTGGCAGCATGCAAAAACTCCTCGGCTCTGCTAATTGCCTTTTCGGCGTCTTGCTGCGATACGTGGACCATGGCGCCGTAGTCTCCTATGCCTCGCAGTTCAAATAACCAATTCAAGTCCTTACCGTATTGCTCGTCGAGTTTCCCCGTCCTGACGAAATCCCGGTGAATCGCGGAGATGACGCCACTGTGCTTGCTGAACTCCAATGCCTCGCACAGAAGCATCGCTGTGGACGCGTAAAATACCGCGTAATAGGCCCGCGAGGCAACAAAATCATAGAAGCCTCCTTCGGCCAACTGCTTGGCTGCCTGAATGGAGGCTTTGGCCCGTTCCACATGAGCTGCGATCTCTTCTTCACGCATTCGCGGCATAGAATTTGCCCTCTTTTCTTGCATTTCGGTAGAACTGCAGATCCCCACCCATAAACGCATCGACCGGCGCCGGTTTGGCAGAGATGAGGCAATCGGTTTCGAGCTGCACCGGATAGAGCAAATCGATGATACGGCGCAGCTCCTGGAAGTAGTCCAGCGGTTCGCGCAACAGGACCAGCACGTCGAGATCGCTCTCCACACCGTCTTGGCCTCGCGAGGCTGAACCATAGAGCACCAGCCCCTGGAACTGGGATCCATAATGACGCGCAAGGATCGCTTTGCATTTCTGGATGGTGTCACTTATCCGTATGGTCATACTGGTACCTCCCTCTACCCCTTAAGAGTTACGCAGTTCGATCAGGTGGGACGCACTTCTGCTGGAGATTGAGTGGCATCATCCCACAAAGCCAAGGCTCTACAACCGCTGTCAAGTGCGTCCCACCTTCATCACGTAACTTCTACCCTTATTATAGGCTACAGTGGTCGAGATCGCAATGGAGGTACGGGGTCATTTCGAGATGCATTGGCTATGCGTTTTGGGGATGGGAGCCGCCCCACAGTCCAGGTTGTAGCACGTGACGGACTGTGATACAATGCATTCAAGATGATGAACACAGAGAGCAACGACACGATGGCCTACGAACGCCAGTTGCAGCGCGTGCTGGCGCGGTTGTTGCGCCACATCCAGCCTGAGAAAGTGGTAGTTTTTGGTTCCCACGCATCGGGCGCTGCGACGCCCACCAGTGACATCGATCTCCTCGTGATCTGGGACTCCGAGTTACCCCGCGATCAGCGCCAGGAGGTTATCAGTCAGGCCCTGCGTCCCCGCCGGATCCCTATGGATATTCTGGCATACACCCCCGCCGAAGTCACGCATTGCCGCCGGACCCACGGGTCGTTTGTCGCGCACATTCTCGACACGGGCAAGGTGCTCTATGAACAAAAAGGCTCGTGAATGGCTGGAGAAAGCTGCCGCCGATCTACAAACGGTCGCGTTGCTGCTAACGTTCGAGACCTATCCCCGTACGATAGCAGCCTTTCACTGCCAACAAACGGTGGAAAAGAGCCTCAAAGCCTTCCTCGTCGCTCACGACACGCCATTCCTCTTCCGTCACGATCTGAGCTATTTGCTTGATCTTTGCTTATCGATTGATTCAGCGTGCCGCGCGCTGGAGCCCTGCATTGTGGGATTGACACCCTACGCGGTAGAGATGCGTTACCCTACCGACCTGCCTTTGACGCCAACCTCAGAACAGGTTCGGGCTTTCCATCAACAGGCACAGACCGCGTATGCGTTTGTCCAAGCGCGCATAGAAGCCTTATAGGGTTTCAGAATTCATCGCAGTCACAGGTCAGAGGCTGACCTCGAATCGGTGACGAATCCAAAAATCCATAGCGGACGACGGACGATCGACGAGGGGGACGTGGTCATACCGCTGCTCGCCGCGCGCTCGCAGGATCTAACAGCATCACCAACGAGGAATGTCATAGGGGAGTAGGCAAGCGAAAGACACGCTCAGCCGCGACCAGATCGGCAGCATACGTCAGTGCAGCCTGGATATCCTCCGGCTCCAGACCCGGATACGCTTCCAGGAGTTCCTCCTGAGGCACCCCGGCCGCGACAGCCCGCACAATCTGTTCAACACTGATACGCATCCCACGAATCACCGGCTTCCCCACCAGCACATGAGGATCCACCGTAATGCGTGCGAGCAGTTCCTTGTGTTCCATTAGGCTCTCCTCACGTCAGTCACCGCCAGGGTAGCACGGGAGCCGGGAAAGGGCAAGCTCACGGTGCCGGGGAGACGATGGACGACAGACGATCGACGATGGGACGGTGCGAGGTGTCGGAGGTCCCGATGGCTCAGCCCGACCGGGGACGAGGGGGGTGGGTGCGACGCGCCGGGGCGTGGCAGCCCCCGCAGGGTCGCGGTCGACATCGACCTCACGCTGCTTCTCCCAGGCTCCGAGGGGATATCCTATCCCCGACTTCGGCGCGCACGGGCATGCCGCGCCCCTATCCCGGCACGCGCAGTTCCACCGGCAGCCCCCACGCAACGATGCGCTGCGCGCCCAGAGGGGGACACCCCCTCTGGACTCCCCCCAGAGACTCAGAGATTCAGAGCCCAGAGGGACAGAGGTCAGAGGGATGGGGACACCACCAACCGAACCCCGAAGTGCCTGTGACGGGGGTACGGGGAGAGCCAGTAGCGGTACGCGCAGCGGACGTACCTCGTACTGTAGTAGAAGGCGCCCCCGCGCAACACCCGGTAAGTTCCACCTGCCGGTCCCTGTGGATTGCTGTCCGGGGATACCTCATAATAGTCCCCATCATACCCATCATGCACCCACTCCCACACGTTCCCCGCCATATCCGCGCACCCGTAAGGGCTGTCTCCCGCTGGGGAATACGCCCCTACCGGGGTTGTACATCGATCCCAATCATTGAAATTACACAGATCATCGGTCGGCGCCTCATTCCCCCACGGATAACGCTGCCCCTCCGTCCCCCGCGCCGCCTTCTCCCACTCCGCCTCCGTCGGCAGCCGGCCCCCCACCCAGGCTGCATAGGCCCGCGCCCCGTACCACGACACCTCCACCACCGGATGGTCCGCATATCCGTTGTATACTTCCCACACCCCATTGCGCTCGTGAATCCGCACGTACTCGCTGTCGGCCTCCAGCCACGTGACCCCACCCTCCTCCTGGTTGCCCTCCGCGTTCAAGAATGCCGCGTACTGCGCGTTCGTCACCTCGTATTTGTCGATCCAGAAGGCATCCAGCGTCACCGAATGTTGGGGGAGTTCATCATCATCTGCATCTTCGTCATCTTCCGTGCTCCCCATCAGAAACTCCCCCGCCGGCACGTACACCATCTCCGCCTCGTCCGCAGGGCGGATCCACGTGTCGCCCAGTGAAGCATCTGGCGGCGGAACGTCAGGTGGCCACGTCGGTGAAGGCATCGGCATCTCCGTAGATGTCAGACTTGGGGCAGGCGTCGCTGTATCGGCAGCGATGGTCTGCGGAGTTGGGGTTCGCGTCAGCGTCAGAGCGGGACGCATGGTTGGCGTTGGTCTCGCCCACGGCGCAACCCCCTGCCCAACGATGGCTATCACAGCGAGCAACGTGATCAGCACCCCGGCAGCGATCCATCCCCACGTTGACACAGAATGGGAGAGGAACCGGCACATCCGGGCCCAACCGAATCTGAACGTCTCCTGCCACGCCGGGGACTGGAGCTCAGAAGAAGGTTGGGAACCAGCAGGCGGCGGCTCGTCCTTAACAGACGCACCTGCCGAACGTTGGGACGCAGCATACGCAGCGAGCCCCTCCTGGGCGGCCTGGGAGACCCGACGGCTGTCGTCGTCCGTCAATCGCTGCATCGCGTCACGCGCCGCCACCGCCAGCCCCGGATGCCGGCCGCGCAGCAGGCGGTCGAGTTCATCCACCGCGCCCTTGCGCACCCCCGCCAACGGGCTCTCGATGGCAGCCACCAGGGCCGGCGGCAGAGCCGCCGCTCGCACCACCGGGCTCCGAGCCACGAAGATATCGCCCTCAACCTCCAGGAACTTGTGCGGGGTCTGCGCGGCCTCACTGCGAAGGATCTGATCGTAGGCATAGGTGTAGAGCTCGTCGAGCGAGATCCTGCCGTCGGCGTCGAGGTCGGCCGCGCCGGTGCGCATCCCCTCAACCAGGAAGTGCGTGAAGACCGAGGGCCGCCCCTCCCCCAGCCATTCGTCCCCCTGCCAGGCAAGCTCCAGGGCGTCGCTGGCGGTGAGGATCACCTGCCCGTACCCGCTGCCCGCGAACGCGTCCTTGGTGCCCACGGCGTCGCCGATCCCGGCCTTGGCAAACGCCCCGCTGTGGCAGCAGTCCAGCACCACCACCTTGCGCCGGGAGTGGCTCTTGTCGATCTGCTCGCGCACAAAGGACGCGCTGAGCGAGGAGCCGCCGGCGATGTCCATCTCCGTGTCCTGGGTCGCCAGGTAGAGGTCGCCGTGCGCATCGCGGATCCCGTGCCCGGAGTAGTAGAGGAGCAGCAGATCGCCCCGCGTCCGGTGCGCGTAGAAGCGCGCGACCGCGCGCCGGACCGCGCTCTCCGGCTGATCGACCAGCAGCGTGACGTCAAAGTTGCCGATGTCCGGGTCGCCCAGCACCTCGGCCAACGCCTCCGCATCGCGCGTGGGCGTGTGGAGGCGAGAGAGCTTCGGATCGTCGAAGTTGCCGTTGGCGATGATCAGGGCGATTCGGTCAGGCATCGGATGGTTCACTCCTCATAGCAGGCACGTCGGCATCCACGGCTACGCGACTGAAGTCTCTTCCCAGGGCACGCCGCGGCGAACGTCGGCCGTCGTCGACGCACCCCTTCCGCGCAGACGAACGATCAGCCTGGAGGAACGCTAGCCGAGTCCTCATGATATCCGAATTTCTAGGTATAGTTCCCGTTTCGGATCGATTTCTACCACTACCGACCGTTCCCATTCCATGTCTATGTAGACAAGCTTAGTTATAAATCCCTCATAATCACCTACGGCCCGCACAAAGAGGTCGATTTGATCATTAGAGGGGGTTGCTCTAGCTGACAGGATGATTCGGTCGATGCCATACTTATTTACGTTGATCTTTCTCTTCCCAAACCTACGGCGCAACACCCAATAGTCCTCCTGAAGCACAGATCCAACCTCATAAATACGTATGATAAACCTACCCCTTACTCTAAAATAAGTCACGATAGCAAAGTACAAGGACAAACCTGCAAAGACAGAACAGACAGAGACTATGACCACACCTAAAAACGCTCCCGCACTTAGTCCAGTGAGTCTCTCTATTAACTGTCCAGCCCTATCAAAAGGTGGAACGGTTGGTAGAGGAGTGGGCGTTGTTGTCGGCGTTTTGGTTACGGCGAGAGTCAATGTCGGTTCGGGTGTTGGAGTTCCACAATGCGAAATTCTCTTACTTGCTAACTCAACGACACTCGCACAACGAGGCAAATTCTCCGCTAATTGTTCGAGCTCTTCATACTCATTGCGCGCCTCTAAACATTGGTTTGAGTCAACGTAAGCAGCTACTAAATTGAGATATGCCAAGCATAGCTTTGGGTCGTGGTTTTTTGCTTTCCTATAGTCCCCTATCGCTTCCGATACATTACCCATAGAGAAGTGTGCATTTCCAAGGCTATACCAGACCTTGGCATTGTTCGGACCTCGATCCAGGGCAACGAGATAGTTTTCCTCTGCTTTTGCCCAGTCGCCGTTCTGATAATACATATTGCCCAACGCAAGAAATGGCAATGGCGAGTTTACTGCAACTTCCGATGCCTCAAGATAGCTCAAAATCGCAGCGTTCAGGTTACTTGTACGCTCTTGAGCCTGTCCTCGTAATATATAGAACCTAACAAGATCCTCTCGGATGGTCGTGGTCGTCTGAAGATCTTCCGATTCCCTCAGTCGTTCCTCAGTAATCGCAATCGCCTCATTGATCCTAAGAATAGCCATCTGGTAATCACCATGCTCTAAGTATGCCACACCCATAACGAACTTCGTCAAGACAATCGTATTTCGTGACAGAGCCTTCGCGAGATCAATGGTCTCCAATCCGGAAATGCTGTCTGACATACTCAAAGGAACTACAAGGGATACATAAGAACTATCCGCAAAGCTGAAATACGGTTTGATCGCATCTCTCGTGCCAACAGGTACATAGCCCCAAATGACAAGATTCGCATTCAATCTCTCGGCCATTTCTTCGGCTGCTTCTCGACTTCGAATAACTTTCTTCCATCGCTTTATGTCGATACCAGATGTGGGCATCCCACTTTTGAGATCATCAGTTAGGTTCTCAGCCAGCAAATCACTTATTTCTCGGCCTTTAACAGAAAGCTCATAATTTGGACCGCTGGCAAAGTCAGCGACAACAATACCAAAGGAACTACTTGGGGATATGCGAGCATCTTGAACAGCTTTTCTTTTTTGATACTCTCGGTTTAACAGATGTATTCCCCAAGCAGTGCCCAATATCACCGCAAAAGCCACAGCGATTTGACGTACCCTACGTGCTACCTCTCGTAGCTCTGGATCATATCGGGGCTTACGTAACACTTTTCCCGAGTGGGATGGGACATAAGACGCTTCCCCTACAGGTAACTGTACCCGGGCGCTAAGAATCCAAGTGGAGACACCAAATGTCAAAGCCAAAAACATTATTCCAAAAATAATGAGAGATAGCGGAGACGAAGATAACAGACGGCTGCTTGATGCGGACAGATTAAGAACCTCAACTGTTGAAGATACAGCGGACATAAATAACATAGCGTACAACAACCATCCAGTGGGACGGGGATTTTTATCTGAGTTGAGATCGGATGATTGCATGATCGAATAGACCCTTGTGTTAGTAGAGCTTCAACATTCTCATATGACAAAGATTAATGGAAGCGATCAAACGTCCGCCGTCACCAGCACCGCTTCACCCAGCATACCGATAAGCTTCACCGCCACCGTCTTCGCACCCTCCGGCGCCGGGAACCGGTACGTCTGCGCCGAACGTCGACCGTCGTCGACGCAGCCCCCGTCCGCGCAGGCGGACGTCCGGCCCGCAGGGGCCTCGTCCAGCACTTCAGTGCGCCTCACACCCTCTCCGTCACCAGCACTTCCTCACCCAGCATATCAATGAGCTTCACCGCCACCGTCGTCGCGCCGTCCGGCGCCGGGAGCCGGTACGTCCCCGCCACCAGATCGTCCTTCCGCGCCGGCACGTCCGACCGGTCGATGGCGAAGACCTCCCCATCGTAGTCGAGGTCGATCAGCACCACGTCGACCATCGCCCGCCAGTCGGGGATCTGCGCCTTGAAGAGCGGCGTGTCCATCTCCAGCCGCTGCACGATGGTCGGCGAGAGGAAGTCCTCGATCGCCACGACCACCTCGCCGCCCTCGCGCCGGATCGTCACGTCGGCCTGGGCCGGCTCGTGGACCAGGAACGCGCCGTACTTCTCGTCGGTGCGCAGCTCGATCACCTCGATCTGGTTGATAGGCCGGTTGTGATTATAGTCCGCAACCCACGGATCGACCGCCGTCTCCTTGCCCAGGCAGACGACCACCACGTCGCGGTCCTCGTCGCGGCGGCTCGCCAGCTCGTCCTTGAGCGCCTGGAGGTCGAGCAGGGTCAGCGGGTGCGTGAACGGCACGATCTTGACCAGCCGGCGGCCCAGCGTGCCATCGAAAAAGGCGTCGGTGCGGGTCCGGTCGATGCCCACGTGCTCGACGACCAGGTTGACCGCCTCGTTGTGCTGGAGCTGGAGGTCGTAGTCGTTGACGCGGTAGACGCGGAAGGCGAGGGAGGCCGGCGAAGCAACCTCTTTAGTCTCTTCTAAGCCAAGCTTCGGTTGATTGGGCGTCTCACTAATGCTCAACTGCTCTTGAAGGGTCGTTTGCAGACGTTTTGAAGTAGTATGGATTGCGCCCCTATTGATGTCTGAAGCTATCCATCTACGACCAAGGCTTTGGGCCGATGCTGCCGTTGTACCTGAGCCAACAAAACAATCAAAGACAAGATCACCTGGATTTGACGAAGCCAATATTATGGTCTCGATCAACGCCTGAGGTTTCTGGGTAGGATAATCTGTTCTCTGAAGCACATCAGCAGGTGGGATAAGTGGGATTGGCCATATATTGTCAACTGTTTTCATCTCACGTGTCTGGTAAACAAGATTGCCATCTTCATCTTTGAGGTTTACCATGACCCCATCCACCTTAACACGCTTCAGCTGCTTAACAGGTTTTTCACGAGGCATCTCCACCCTATTGAAGGTGACGGTGTCGGTCTTACCGTATACAAGAAGAGTATCAGTAGCTCTCGGAAAAATCTGCTTTCGGCTATCGTGCATTTTATTGTAGTAGTACCAGTGCACCTCATTACGAAAATTCTCAGCCCCGAAGATTTCATCCATCAAACATCGCAGCAAATGCACTTTATGCCAATCTGCATGTAAATAGATAGTACCTGTATCACTCAGAATTTCTCTTAGGAGAAGCAATCGTTCATACATAAACTGCAGATACATATCATTGGCCCAGATGTCGGTATACTGAACCTGTTCTCCTAAACTGTGAGCCTCTCCTACCAATCGCGGTACATCAACACCCCGCAACTCAACTTTCCGCACATAATCTGCTCCACTATCGAAGGGTGGATCAATGTAAACAAGATCGACTTTGCCTCGATACCCGTGCGCCAATAGCCAGGCCAACACGTCTTTATTATCCCCGTGAAAAAGCAAGCCGCTGGCGTCCTTCACGTCTCCATCCGGCGACGCCACTTCCTGCTCTTCCGGATTGTAGACCTCCACCAACTGCGCCGGATACGCGGTGACGTGATCCAGCGGGCGCTTGCCCACCCAGTGGAGCATCGGGCGGCCCTTGGCCTCGGCTATGGTAACGTGTGTCTCATCTGGCATCGTTGCTCCTTCTCCTTGTTACGCTGAGATCCGCAGAGCGATCACAGAGGTTCGCAGAGAAAAACCGGAAACCTCTCCGCGTGCCGCTGTGTCTCCTCTGTGGGCCTCGGTGTCACCTCAACCTTGAGTCCGGATATACCGGCGCAAACCCTGGGTGAGCAGGTTGACGTTAAAATTCATCAACAACCATCATTGAATGTCTCTGTGGATCTCTATTTTCCTCTGTGAAACTCTGTGTCCCTAAGGCTCATACTGCTCCCGCACGTCACGCACCTGATTCAGGCTCACGCCGTCACTGCTCGTAAAGACCATCTCGTACTGCAACCGGTCCGGGTTGAGATCGACCCACTTACGGACCGCCAGGGCCTTGCGCCCCTCCTCCCCGTCGACGGCGTCGTCGCGCATCCGGGCGTCCTTGATCTCGACGATGGTCGCCCGCCCGTCCTTGGTGCGGATCACGAAGTCGGGGCTGTACCGGTGCCATTTGCCGTCCTCGCCCTTGTATTCAACGTAGAAGTCGGTCTTGCGCGGGTCCGTGATGGCGCCGGTGAAGTAGACGTCCGCCACGTCGTCCGGATCCCGACCCAGGTCCCGCAGCAGGCGGGTGAAGAAGTCCTGCTCGGGGCCGGAGTCGAAGTTGTACGGGTCGTAATGGAAGCCGAAATCGCCCGGGTTGGCGTGCTGCATCGCCCGCCAGCTCAGCAGCAGATCCTCCTTGTCCCGGGGATAGGTGATGGTCGCCGTGTAGACCGCGCCGCCGTCCGGGCCGGTCTCCGCCTCGAAGCCCTCGGGCTTGATCAGCGCCAGGGCCTCCTCGACCGCCTCCTCCTCGATCCGGTACCCGCCGAGCTGGTCCTCGATCTGCCGGGCCAGGGGCGCGCGGTGCGTCGCGGGCACGGTGGCCCCCGCGCCGTAGATGCGCTTTAGTTCCCGGTAGACCGCCATCGACGGGATCCGGTAGGTAGCGCCCAGGTCCGCCGCCGCCGTGTAGAGATCGGTCCCCTCGACGATCTCCACCGCCACCTCGTCCTGCTGGGCCAGCACCGAGTTCCGCTCGGGGCGTTCGGTCAGGGTGAAGACCTGCCGCACCAGCCGCGTCTCGGCGGGCACGGCGGGCTCCGCCAGCCGCAGGTCGAGGGGCGCCGTGCGCGGCTCGGGCACCACCCGGCGGATCAGCTTGGTGATGACCAGCGGCGGGACGTCCAGCTTCCGCACGCGGATCGTCTGGGTCCGGCTCCGGGTCTGCGCCCGGTCCAGGTCGCCGATGGTCTCGCCGTAGGTCTCCTGGAGCTGCTGGTCGAGGGTGCTCCGGTTGTCCATCGACAGGTAGATGCGGGCCTTGCGGTCGTTGCCCGGCACCTGCCGGAGGCACCGGGACGCGGCCTGCAGCACGAAGTTCCGGCTGCGGCGGAGCTTCCGCGCCAGGGCGCAGGCGAAGAGGCTGGGGCAGTTCCAGCCCTCGGTCCCCTTGTTAACCAGCAGGATCACCCGGTGCGGCGCGTCGGGGTCGTTGAGCCGGTTGAACGCCGCGATCTCGGCCTCGGTGGCATTGGACGTGTTGCGCAGCACCAGGTCGGTGGGATAGCCCATGGCGATCAGCGTCTGCTCGACCACGGGCCGCAGCTCGCGCAGGTCCTGGGTCTGCGGGAAGTAGATCGCCAGCTTCGCCGGGGCGCCGTCCGGCAGGGTCACGTCGCCGTAGTCCCGGAAGAAGTCGCGCACGATCTCGGCGACGAACTGGTCGGCGTCCTGACTTTCGAAGTCGTAGGCGTAGATGCTGCCCTCGACCGACTTGAGGATGTCGTCCCGGATCCCCTGGGAGAGCCCGTACCAGATCACCACGTCGCGCAGGAGCTGGCGCGCGTAGTACGGCGTCCCGGTGGTGTTGACCACGCAGACGAGGTCCGTGTTCTCGTAGAGGTAGTCGACGGTCTGGCGGACCCGCTTCAGCCGCTTGCCGACCTCGCTGCCGTAGGTGTGGTGGGCCTCGTCGGAGAAGACGCCCAGATTGGGCAGCGACGCGATGGCCCGCAGCCGCAGGTTGGCCTCGGCGGCGTATTCTTCCAGCATGTGCTCGGCGTACATATCGGACCAGGTGTAATGCCGGTAATTCCGCTTCTGGATGCGGATCTTCTCCGTGTTGGTGACCACCAGGTTGTAGCGGCTGTGGCGGATCACCGGCAGGTCCTTCTCACCCTCGCGGGTGAAGATCAGCTTGTAGGTGGCCTCGAAGGGCCCGTGGAGGCGCGGGGGCAGGATGCGGCGGTAGTCGACCTCCGCCAGCTCGCGCAGGCTCTCCAGGATAGTGAGGCCCGGCGCGAAGACCAGGGCGTTCTGGATAAAGGGGCAGTCCTCGCCCGGGTATTCCATCGCCATGGCGAACTCGGTGGCGACGATGGCCCCGATCAGGATCGTCTTCCCGGCACCCATGGCCAGCGCCAGGATGTAGCTCGGGTAGTCGAGGGTCAGGGTCTCCTGGACGGTGTCGAGGTTGTGGGCCTTGACGAAGGCGTCGTCGGTGCGGATCTTCTCCCAGAGCGCCTCGGCGCCGAAGTCCATCACGAACGTGGTGATGGCATCCGCGTCGATGCCCAGGGCCGCCAGCCGCTCGGACGGGCGCGGGTAGTAGCGCGCGTAGAGGTCGAAGATGTGGGGCGTGCCCTCGACCAGGCGGAGGTACCAGTAGGTCTCCAGGGCCCGGAGCTGGGCGCGCCGCAGGAAGCGGCGGGTGTCGCTCTCGGGGAGCGTGGCGTAGTCGAGGATCTCAGCGAGGGCGGGGTAGCGGTCGGTCGGGTAGCCGGCCTCGCGCCATTCGGTGACGTGCGCTTGGATGCGTTGGTACAGGTGACGCATGGGTTGGTCTCTCCTACGTTGGTGCGCTGGGCGATCTTGAACTGGCGGCGGGACCCGCACGGGTATTCATACCCGTGCTATCACGCAACGCCCGATGAATCGGGCTTGAAGCCCCATGGATGGGGCGTCGCTCTTTAGCCTGGCGACTTCATCGCCAGGCGGCTTGCGCGACACGACGCGCCGCGCGTGACGCGTCCTATCCGAAGTATACAGGTTTTATTGACAATCACAACCGGCGGGGGCCGACCACGAATGGGGGAAGGGGGAAGGACGATGGACGGCCGACGATGGACGATGGGGCCGCGGGGCTTTCGCAGGCTCCGAGGGAATAGCCTATCCCCGACTTCAGCGCGCAGCCGCCACGCGTCTTCTCCCAGGCTCTCTTCTCCCAGGCTCCGAGGGGATATGCTATCCCCGACTTCAGCGCGCAGCCGCCACGCGTCTCCTCCCAGGCTCTCTTCTCCCAGGCTCCGAGGGGATATGCTATCCCCGGCTTCAGCGCGCACGGGCATGCCGCACCCCTACCCCGGCACGCGCAGCCGCACCGGTAGCCCGCATGCACCGATGCGCTGCGCGCCCAGAGGGAGGGGATTCCCCCCCTCGGGACTCTCCCCCCCTCAGAGGTTCAGAGCCCAGAGGGACAGAGGTCAGAGGAATGGGGACACCACCAACCGAACCCCGCGGAACCTGTTACGGTCGCCCGGGCCGTCCCAGAAGCGGTACGCGCAGCGGACGAACCTCGCACTGTCGTCGAAGGCGCCCCCGCGCAACACCCGGGGGCCGTCCACTTCCGAATCTTCCCGACCATCGGCAGGATCGTACGGATAGCTATCATGCAAGCTCCGCGTCCACTCCCACACGTTCCCCGCCATATCCGCACACCCATACGGGCTGTCACCCTGCGGCGAATAGCGCCCCACCGGTGTTGTCCCTCGACCCGAATCATTAAAGTTGCACAGATCATCGGTGGGCACCGCATCCCCCCACGGGTAAATCCGCCCATCCGTCCCGCGCGCGGCCTTCTCCCACTCCGCCTCGCTGGGCAATCTCACCGCAAGCCCCGTTCCCTCGCTCAACCAGCGGCAATAGGCCCGCGCATCGTGCCAACTCACGTACCGCACCGGATGATCATCCGGATCCTCCAAAGCGCGCCTATCGACCTCATAGCCCCTCTCCTCGACGAAGGACCGAAACTGCGCCACCGTCACAGGATACCGCCCGATCCAATAACCTGGAAGGTCCACCTCGTGCTGCAGGAGCTCATCGTCATAGGCTTGGAAATCCTGATCCTTGTCACTGCCCATCAGGAACGGACCAAGCGGTATCCGAACTACTGACTGCCCTAACAACTCTTCCAATACCTTACTGCCAAAAGCTCCGTCTGGTTGAGCTAATAGGTAGCGGAGCGCAGCAAGCCTCAAGCGCTTATTAGTGCCGTTCAACAACGCCCCAACCAATCCTTTCGGCACCTCTCCCATCTCGACCAAAGCTTGCACAGCCAAACCAGCGACCTCGTCGTCCTCATCCCCCGCAGCTCTGAACAACGGCTCGACCGTTCGCGTATTGCGTATCTGCGCCAACGCCGCCACCGCCCGCCGGCGGTCGGCGACCTGTTCCGACGCTAACAGCCGCATCGAGCGATCCTCCACCGCTTCACGCGTCTCCTTGGACACGTCCCGTCCCTCCCCCACACACCACCAGGCCAGCCAGGGGTTCACGCGGACGATCTCCCGGACCAAGCGATCCGTGTCGTTCACCAAACCCGCCAGTTGCACGAACGTCTCCATCCACCAGTCATCCGCAGCCAGCGCTTTCAGGCCGTCCGATTCACCTGTTAGCACGCGCTTCGCTCCACGCTTCAACCGCTGCCAACGGGTGAGCGCCCACTCCCGCTGCGCGATCTCCCGCAGGGCCAGCGCCGCGAAGTGCTCCTGCACCGTCTGGTGGGGGACAAACCAGAGATCCTGCTCTCCCGCCAGTAGGCCGTGCCGGGCGCACGCCCCGATCACGTCCTCGGCCAAAGACGCATCCCCACCCAGCCGCCTCGCGACCAGAGCGACCGCGTCCTCGCGGGAGCAGACCAACCGCTTATCCTGACCCAGATCGTACGCCACGTCGGCCAACGCCCGCCGCTTCAGCCGCTCCGGGATCCCGGCATCCATCCGCCGCTGCGTGTCCCGACGCAGCATCCGGGAGACGAAACGCCGGTAGAGCTCACCCCGGTTGCCGGGGACCGACTCCTCCGCAGCCCCCGCCTCCTTGATCAGCCACAGGATCAGGGGCGTGCGGGCCATCGTCCGCAGCCGTTCGTCCAGTTGACAGTAAAGGCCCGCTCCTCGATCCCCAAGATGAGCGCGGAGATACCCCTGCACCTGCGCCTCCGCAATGGGCTGGACGACCAACGCCCGGTCCACCGCGTCCCGCAGCCGTCGCCACACCTCGTCCTGCGGGCGGCTGGTGAGGATCACCGGATGGCGCGGGTAGTTGTTCGCCCACCGCACCAACGCCCCGACCAGCGTGTCGCGGTAGTCGGGCTGCACCTCGTTCAGGCCGTCGAAGAGGAAGACGCAGCGGCCCGGTCCCTCCTTGAGGAACGCCGCCAGCGCCTGGGCGCCGTCGAGCCGCAACCGCCCCATCCGCTGCAGCTCGGACCGGACCCATGCCGCCAACGGCGCCCCATCATACCGGAAGAGCTTGATCATCACGGGGATCGACGCCGCTTCGGGGGATTGGCACAGGTCCCAGGCCAACCGCTGCAAGGAGACGGTCTTCCCGGACCCGGCGCCGCCCAGGACCAACAGCCGGTCCGCCCGGTGCAGCGCCGGCAGGAGGCCCTCGCGCGCGCCCAACCGGCCCGCGTCGTAGGGCGAGGCCTCGATCGGCAGGGCGCTGCCCTCCTCCTGGATGTAATGGGCCACCCCGCCCCACCGGCGGCTCTGGGTTTGCAGGTCCGCCGCCAGCGCCCGGCAGTGGGCGGCGATGGCCTCACGGGAGGGGATCGCCACTTCGTTGCCCTGGTAGATGAGGGTGACGGTGTTGTGATGGCCGATGACGTTCCCATCGCCGTCGATGGTGATATGGCGTTGGGTCTGTTCCTCCGGGGTCAGTCTTGGTTCGTCGCTCACACGCGCACCTTCCTGTAAACTTTGTTATGGATCTAGTCATGAATAACTAAAGAGGTTCTGCCTTTCCATGGGCATCTTGAAAATGTTTAGTTATTTACGTCCGGATCTGTAAAAGACCAGCGCCGTATGGGTAGATCTCTTTCACGCAAAAACGCGGCGCCCTATGAAGGGCACCGCGTTCGGCTTTTCTAATGCAAGGCCAGTCTATGGCAAAGGCGTTACACCTCCACCAGCATTTCCGGCTCCTTGATCGATTCAATGACAATCTCGTCCTCGTGTGCGTCGATAAGCACGACGTCACCCAGCTCAAACTTGCCAGCGAGTAGATAATCCGACAAGGGCGTCTCGACCTCTTTCTGAATCAGCCGGCGGAGCGGGCGCGCACCGTACTCGGCATTATACCCATTTTCGGCCAACCACTCCTGCGCCGCATCGGTCAGCTGGATATCGTAGCCCTGATCCAACACCCGGTCGCGCAGCTTCTCAATCTCAAGCCCCACGATCTTACGGATATCCTCGTGGGTCAACGACCGGAAGACGACGACTGCATCAACGCGGTTCAAGAACTCGGGCCGGAACAACTTACGCAGGCGAGATAGCAGCTGCTGCCGCATCACGTCGTATGAATGATCGGGGTCCGTGTCTGCCGTCTCCAAGGTGAAACCGATCGCCCCCTGGCGCAGCACGTCGTCGGCACCGACGTTAGACGTCATAATAACGAGCGCGTTGCGGAAATCGACTTTCCGCCCCCGGGCGTCACTCAAGACACCCTCTTCCATAATCTGCAGAAGCATATTAAACGTATCCGGATGCGCCTTCTCGATCTCATCAAAAACGATGATCGAATAGGGACGGCGGCGAATCGCCTCGGTCAACTGACCGGCATCATCGTACCCCACGTACCCCGGTGGCGCGCCCACCAAGCGGGCGACCGAATGACGCTCCATAAACTCGGACATATCGAGCTGAATGAGCGCGTCCTCGGTACCAAAGAGGAAGCGGGCCAAAGCTTTTGAGAGCTCGGTCTTGCCGACACCCGTCGGCCCCAGAAAGATAAACGATCCGATCGGACGTCGGGGATCCTTAAGCCCGGCTCGGGCGCGCCGTACGGCCTTCGCCACGGTCTGAATCGCCTCATCCTGACCGACAATCGACTTGTGGAGCTCCTCTTCCATATCGAGGAGCCGCTGGGACTCCTCCTCAGCAATCTGGGTCATAGGAATGCCCGTCCACATCGCGATAATCTCCGCGACGTCCTCCGGGCTCACAACCAACCCCTCATCCTCTTCTGTCCGCATCTGGCGGAGGGCTTCCATCTTGCTCTCGAGCGCGCCCTCTTCAGCTTTAAGATCGGCCAATTCCTGGCGCCGACCTTGAACCTTGAGTTGGGCCTGCTTCAAGCGTATGTCCTGCAGCTCCTCAAAAACCTCCCGCAGTTGAATGGAAAGCGGGGATTTGTACATCTTCACCCGTGAGGCCGCCTCGTCCATCACGTCGATCGCCTTATCCGGCAAGAATCGGTCGGGCACATACCGTGAAGAGAGTCGGGTTGCGGCGAGAAGTGCATCGTCACTGATGTGCAAACGATGGTGATGCTCGTACGCATGTTTAATGCCGCGAAGAATACTCAACGTCTGATCCTGGGAGGGCTCATCCACCATCACCGGCTGGAAGCGACGCTCCAGCGCCGCGTCAGATTCGATATGCTTACGGTATTCATCGAGCGTGGTGGCACCAATACACTGGAGTTCCCCCCGAGCCAGGGCCGGTTTCAGGATATTGGCCGCGTCGATCGAAGAACCCGCCGATCCGGCCCCCACCATCATGTGCACCTCATCGATGAACACGATGGTGTTGCTATCCTTCAACTCGGTGAGAACTTTCTTCAGCCGCTCCTCAAACTGTCCCCGGTACATCGTGCCGGCAACCAACGAGCCGATATCCAACTGGATCAAACGTTTGTCCAGGATGGGGCCGGGCACGCCACCGGAGATAATACGCTGGGCCAACCCTTCCACAATCGCGGTCTTCCCAACGCCGGGTTCACCAATAAGTGCGGGGTTATTCTTCGTACGCCGGGCCAGGATCTGGATCACACGTTCGATCTCTGCCTGTCGCCCGATCACCGGATCCAACCGGTTCTCACTCGCCATATCCGTGAGGTCGACGGCAACCTGCTCCAGGAGTGACTCCTGGGAGCCCCCCCGCCGTTCGGAGCGGGAAGGTGTGGAACGCCCACGACGCGTTCCGGATGCCTTGGGCCGCATCGGCATAAAACGCTCCACACGACGCCGAATGGTCTCAGCGGAAAGTCCGGCTTGTGTCAATACAGCGATGATCACGCCCTCGTGCTGACGCAGCAAGGCCAGCAGGAGATGTTGGGTATCAACCACCGAGCTGTTGTGGCGCTTCGCTTCCTCGAGGGACATCTGTAACAACATTTCAGTTGTCCGTCTAAGTTCAGGTTCGGGTTCATTCAGAGGTTTCGCACTGGACAACCGGGCGACCGTTTGCAAGGCCTGTTGAGGGCGCAACCCCATATCCCGCAACACTCGACCGGCAACCCCCTCACCCTCCAACATCAGGCCAAGAAGAATGTGCTCGGGCCCGATCGTCGCATGATGCATGCGCTTAGCCTCAATCTGCGCAAAGCGCAATACTTCTTGTGCCGATGGTGTAAATCTCTCTAGCGGGTCCGCCATAATTCTATCCTCAGTTTATACAACGCATGCAGTGCAGACATCATCACAACAATAAAAAAAGCTCTCAAAACCCTAGAATCTGTGCGGGTCCAACGTCCAAGCCAGCAAACAATCTATAGACACAAACCCTATGGCGTATGTTAAGGACCACTCACAGATATCTTGATACGCTACTGATCTTATTATAGCACAAAACCGACAAGGAAAAGGGGGAAGTCAACAATTGACAAAGAGCCCAGAGACACGAAACATCCTGTGCCTCAGGGCTCTTCTTAATGCGCTAACCACGCGCACGCGTTAGGCGCGCGCGAATGCGCACACGCTAGCGTCAACGTACGGAATCAAGAATGACGTCTGCGAATTCCTGCCACTCATCCTCAAAAAGGTGCAGTGTGATATTGCCGAACTCCACGTGATAGATGACGTCCCCTAATTCAGGCTCCTCGGACACCCATACCGCATAGTTCTCCGATTCACCCAACGTATGAACCTCAGGGTTCTCATTCATCGCATCCCCCTTCTGAACTCACGACTAGCGGCGGCGGCGCGAACGGGAGCGCCCACCGCGCGGTGAATCCTGCCGCTGGGCTTCCTCCAGGGACCAACCTTCCAGGACGGCCTGGCGGGAGAGTCGAATCTTGCCATCCGGCGCGATCTTGGTGACCATCACGAGGATTTCGTCACCGACGCTGACCGTGCTATCGACCGAGTCGACACGCTCATCCGAAAGCTGGGAGATATGTACCATGCCATCGGTGCCCGGCAAAATTTCCACAAAGGCACCGAAGTCCCGGATGCGGACGACCTTCCCGGTGTAGATCTTGCCTTCTTCGGGCGTCTCCATCATCGAGTCGATATAGTCTAACGCCTTCTCGGCGCCCTCACCACCCTCAGAGGCGACAAAGACGGTCCCGTCCTCCTCGATATCGATGTCAACCTCGTACTCCTCCTGGATCGCGCGGACGTTCTTGCCGCCCGGCCCAATCAGCGCGCCGATCTTATCCACGTCGATCTTCGTGCTCAACATCTTCGGCGCGAAATTGGAGAGGGTTGTGCGCGGTTCCGAAATGGCGCCCTCAATGACCTCGATAATCTCCTCGCGGGCGACCCGGGCCTGTTCCAAAGCCTCGGTCAAAATCTCCCGGGTTACACCCTTGATCTTGATATCCATCTGCAGGGCCGTGATGCCCTCACGCGTGCCGGTGACCTTGAAGTCCATATCACCGAGGTGATCCTCCATCCCTTGGATGTCGGTGAGCACCCGATAGCGCGAGCCGTCACTTACCAAGCCCATGGCGATCCCACCCACCGGGGCCTTGATCGGCACCCCCGCGTCCATCAGCGCCAGCGTGCTGCCGCAGGTCGACGCCATCGACGTACTCCCGTTGGATGAGAGAACTTCACTCACCACCCGGATCGTATAGGGGAACTCGTCTTTCGTAGGCAGCACCGGTTCGAGCGCCCGTTCTGCCAGGGCACCATGACCGATCTCACGGCGCTTGGGGCTCCGCAGCGGCCACGTCTCACCCGTCGAGAACGGCGGGAAGTTATAGTGATGGATGTACCGCTTCGTCTCCTCGGGGAAGAGGTCGTCGAGTTCCTGCCGCTCGTCAGGCATACCCAGGGTTGCCAGGCTCAAAGCCTGCGTCATCCCACGGGTGAAGAGACCCGAGCCATGCGTGCGGGGGAAAAGCCCCACCTCGGCGTCGAGCTGGCGGATGGTGCGCTGATCGCGCCCATCCGGTCGCACACCCTCATCGAGGATCCGCTCGCGGACGGCTTCCTTCAGGATGTCGTCGAACGCCTCACTGATGTCGCGGGAGGACCACTCATTGGCCTCGGCCTCCTCGGCCAGCGTCTCGGCAAGTTCCTCTTCCAACGCCTTCAAGGCGTCGCGCTGCTCGCCCTTGAGCTGCTCGGCCGCCACCAGATCACGAACGCGGTCCAACATCAACTCGCGGACGCGGTCATCCAGACCCTCGGGGCTTGCGAAGTGGGGATAATCTGACTTCGGCTTGCCGACGGTCTCATGCATCTCCTTCTGCAACTGAATGGTGTCCTGGATAGCCTCGTGCGCCAACTCCATCGCATCCAGCATCAGCGCTTCAGGCACCTCTTCAGCACCGGCCTCAACCATAATGATCGCATCTTCACTGCCGGCGATGACCAGATCGAGATCGCTCTCTTCCATCTCAGAGATCGTGGGATTCACCACGAGTCCACCCTCAATATAGCCAACGCGCACGCCGGCGATGGGGCCCTCGAAGGGGATGTCTGAGATCATCAAAGCCGCCGACGCCCCGATGATGCCCAAGGTGTCAGCGTATTCCTCATCGCCCTGGGATAGCGGCGTGAGAATAATCTGCACGTCGTTCCGCATATCTTTGGGGAAGAGCGGTCGGATCGGTCGATCGATCAATCGGCAGGTGAGGATCGCCTTCTCGGAAGGCCGCCCCTCGCGCCGGAAGAACGAACCGGGGATACGCCCGGCGGCATAAAGCCGCTCCTCAAAGTTCACCGTGAGGGGAAAGAAGCTGATACCCTCACGTGGATCGTCCAAGGTCGCCGTGACCAACAACACCGTGTCGCCGGACTGGGCAATGACGGCCCCACCGGCCTGCTGCGCCAACTTACCGGTCTTCAAGATGATCTCTTGATCGCCTAATTGGCTCGTAAAAACATGTTCCTCTAACACTGTAGCCTCCTAGATACCGGGGCCGGAGTCAATAGAAGGCTAGAAACTGGGAACTGCTGTACATCATTCGAACATCGTCCAAACATCGTCCGATGTACCCCACTTCCCAATTCCTACCAGCTATCGGCCTCAAGCGCCCGTCTCTTTATGATGCAGCCCTCCGATGACCACCATCGGCAGATCTGCTTTAACTTACCCGATAGGGACATCCCCTATCTACCTTAAAATGAACAACGAGTAGAGCGGCACAAGTGTCCGGCCTCTACTCGTCTTTCCCTGCCTCCAAGATGATAGCTATTTCCGGAGTCCAAGTCGCCTGATCAGATCTCGATACCGCTGCGGGTCCGATCGTTGCAGATAACTCAACTGCCGACGGCGTCGCCCGACCAACTTGAGCAGGCCGCGACGAGAATGCTCATCACTCTTGTGTTCTTGTAGGTGCTCCGTCAGGTCCGTGATACGACGCGTCAATAGCGCAATCTGAACCTCCGGAGACCCTGTATCCTCAGGGGAGATCGCGAACTCGTCGATGATCTCTTGTTTCTGTTGTTTCGATAACACGACTCTTCAACTCCTTTAGGTAACCAACCGACCGTTTTTCCCATTCATGTCGTATCGGCCAGTCCGACACTAAGTGCGAGTATACCACGGACACGTCTGTTGACAAGGTTGAATGCAGCGTAACCAACATTGATCATCGCCGCTCAGACCCGAGATCTATGCGCTGCACGCCCCTCGTTCGTCGATCGTATCGAATGGCCTATAATGAGACATATAATCTACCCTATCATCCCCTCCTCGCCTAGAAAGCGCAGCGGATGACAGAGCCGAACTATACAAATGAGGTGCCTATGAGCAACGAACAGATGACGTTGACGCTGGACGCGATGGCCCACGGCGGCGACGCCATTGGACGTCACGAGGGAAAAGCCATTTTTGCGCCGTATACGATCCCTGGGGAGACCATCCGCGCTGAGATTATCGACGATCACGGTCGCTACGCCCGAGCCAGGCCCATAGAAATTCTGGAATCTTCTCCCTCCCGCGTCGATCCCCCATGCCCCTACTTTGGTATGAACCAATGCGGGGGATGCCAATGGCAGCACATCGACTACACAGTCCAAGCCCGACTCAAGGGCATGGTTGTCGTCGACCAGTTCTCACGGGTCGGCAACTTTGAGGAGCCCCCGATCTTCGAGCCGATCCCCGATGCGAACGGGTGGGAGTATCGCAATCACGCCCTCTTTCGGGTCAATGACAAGGGGGAGATGGGGTTTCTATCCAGCGGTAGCCATCGCGTCTATCCGGTCGATGACTGCTTGATCCTTCATCCGCAGCTCAGACAGCTCAGACAGGATCTCGACATGACCTACCCCGAGCTTGAATGGCTGGAGATGCGCACCGGCACCGCCACGGGGGATCTGATGGTCCTGCTACAGGCCAAAGAGGAGGAATCACCCTCGCTCAGCGTCGACTTCCCCCTCTCGATCGTTCAGATTCGGCACGACGATGCGGTCTCGCCGTTGATCGGCCTGGATTACATTACGGAGCGTGTTCACGATCGCGAGTTCCGGATCTCGGCGACCAGCTTCTACCAGGTCAACTCGGCTCAGGCAGCCGAACTGGTCAACATCGTGATGGGCGCCCTGGATCTCCACGGGCACGAGACGGTGTTGGATGCCTACTGCGGGGTCGGCCTCTTCAGCGCGTTTATCGCCGAGGAGGCGAGCTACGTCCTAGGCATTGAGGGCAACCCTCCGGCGGCCGCCGATGCGCAATTCAACCTGGACGCTTTCGATCACACGGACGTGCTGCAAGGCCCGGTCGAGGAGATCGTGCCCGAGCTGGACATCTCGCTCGATGCCGTGGTTGTCGATCCCCCCCGCACCGGTCTCGATCGCCACGCGCTGGACGCCATCGCCGAGCACGAACCCGAACGGATCGTGTACGTCTCGTGCGATCCGGCCACCCTGGCCCGGGACTGCCAACGACTGGTTCGCAAGGGATACGGCCTGGCATGGGTGCAGCCGGTCGACCTCTTCCCCCAGACGTATCATATTGAGAACGTCGCCCTGCTGACCCGAGAAGGGACTGCGCACCTCTAGACAAAAGACGCAGAAAGACCACATTCGCAGGTCCACCCGAAAAACTAAAGGAGATCATGAATTCACTGGAACGTATGAGATACCGGCTGCGCGGCGATCCGGTGGATCGCCCCCCCAACTTCGACATTATGATGACCTTTGCGGCCCACGCCATCGGCCAACCGCTGGCCCGGTATTATCTCGATTACCGCGTGCTGTGCGAGGCCAACCTCGCGATGATCGAGCAGTTCGATCTGGATATCGCGCAGGCGATCTCCGATCCCTACCGCGAATCGGCAGACCTGGGAGCGGAATATCAGCGCTGCCGGGTGCGAAGTTCCCCGGGGGACGCCGCCCGTCAACCTGCACGCTCAGACCCGAGCGCTGAAGGAGATCGACAAAGACGATGATGGACTTCTGCCGTGGTCGTAAGTGAGGAGGTTACCCGATGACGACTGACATTCCGCTCTATCAGATTGATGCGTTTACCGCCACGCCTTTCAAGGGCAACCCCGCAGCGGTCTGCCTGCTGTCCCGACCATTGCCCGATGCTCAGATGCAGGACATCGCAGCCGAGATGAACCTGTCGGAGACCGCTTTCCTTCGCCGGATTGACCGCCGGCCCTGGCCGGACGCAGTGACTTTCGAACTGCGCTGGTTCACACCGCAGACCGAGGTCGATCTCTGCGGGCACGGCACCTTGGCTGCGGCGGCCGCGCTTTTCCAGGTCGTCGAGGTCGCCGGGGACGCGGTCACCTTTCAGACCCGCAGCGGGGAGCTGGTGGCCCGGAACGCTCAGGCGGGAATCACGCTTGATTTCCCGCTCGATCCGCCGCGACCGTGCGAACCTCCAGCGGCGCTCTTCCCCGCCCTGGAACTCAGAGCGGATGACATCGCAGACGCCGCGTATGCCCCCAAGACCCATAACCTGCTCATCCAGCTCAAAACACGCGAGAGCGTACGCGCCCTACAGCCCGACGACCGGGCGCTGCTCAGCGCGAAGCGCCTGGAGGCGTTTGAAGGGTTGATCGTCACGTCGCGCGCAGATCCCCCGTACGACTTTCTCTCCCGCTATTTCGCCCCGTGGGTGGGGATCCCCGAGGATCCGGTGACCGGATCGGCTCACACTGTCCTGGTGCCCTACTGGTCGGAGCGGCTGGGCAAACGCCGACTGCACGCGTACCAGGCCTCGGCCCGAGGCGGCGAGTTATGGGGAGAGATCATGGCAGATCAACGTGTCGAATTAACTGGGGAGGCTTGTGTGGTCTTCGAAGGCACGCTTTACCTCCCTGATGATGAATCGTAAGCGATCCAAGGAGGTCAAGACAATGAACCGGACACCTGTGATCGAATCGTATGAATTTGGGCAGATTGTGATCGACGGCACATCCTACCAGAACGACGTCATCGTCCTCCCCGAGGAGGTCCTGCCCGAGTGGTGGCGCGATAAGGGCCACGTCCTCAAACCGCAGGATCTGGGCGCGGTGATAGAGGCGAAGCCGGAGGTCCTGGTCGTGGGTCAGGGTGCGTATGGACGCATGCGGGTCACGCGCAAGACAACGCAAGCCCTGGACGACGCCGGCATTGAACTGATCGCCTCAGCTACGCCTGACGCCATCGAGACGTACAACGACCTACGCGATGAGAAGAGAACAGCGGCGGCGCTCCACCTGACCTGCTGAGCGCCCTACCCATGGTATCCTCGCGCGACGATAAACATCTCCCAGCTCTCATCCCGGGTCGCCGAGGGCTTATGCCCCTGGACTCGGCAGAACGCTTGCTTCACCTCTCGAAGCAGCTTCGGGAAATCCTCGCCCTCGAAGACCTTGAGCACCATTGAACCCTGAGGGGCCAGCAGATCCCGCGCGAGTTCGAATGCCGTCCGAGCCAGCTCAACCGACCGGACGTGATCGCGCAACTTGATTCCCGTCGTCGAAGGCGCGGCATCACTCAGCACCACGTCCGCCCTCCCGTCGACCCAAGCCTTAACCTGCGCCCGCACCTCCGGATCCAGCATATCCCCCTGAATCAGATCCACGCCGGGGATGGGGTCCATCGCCTGGAGATCAAGGGCCACCACCCGCCCCTGGGGCCCTACCAGCTTGGTCGCGACCTGGGACCACGATCCCGGTGCGGCACCGAGGTCGACGACCACATCCCCCCGCTGGATAAGGTGAAACTTCTCCTGCATCTGGGTCAGTTTATACGCCGAGCGCGCGCGATAGCCGTCCTGCTTTGCCTTCTTGAAATATGGATCGAGATGCTGCTGTTTGCGCCAATGGCCCATATGTGCGGCTACCTTTCCTGTTCAGGCTGTTCTTGAGGCTGGATCTCAAACGGCTCAAACTGCACGGCGAGGTCATCGGGCATCAACCCCTGAATGCGCGTACCTTCCGCGCTGTGGGACTCGTCATCGATCAACCCGCGCTCGTGAAAGAGACTGACCAATTCGCCGCGCTCAAAGGGAATCAGCACATCCAGAGCGTACATCTCAGCCTCCAGCGTTGCCTCCACCTCGGCAAGCAGCCGGTCAAGGCCCCGACCGGTGGCTGCCGACACGGCGACGCTGTCCGGCGTATCACAGAGCGCAGCACAGGCCGCGTCTGGATCCTTAAAACGATCGATCTTGTTCAACACATTGATCACCGGCAACTCACCCGCCCCGATCTCCCGCAGCGTCGCGTAGACCGAACGAGACTGCTCCTGGGCGTTCGGATGGCTGACGTCAATCACGTGTAACAGCAGATCGGCCTCCACCACCTCCTCAAGCGTCGCCCGAAAAGCAGCGATAAGATCGGTGGGCAGCTTCTGGATGAAGCCGACGGTGTCGGTCACCAGAATCACCGTGCCGCCCGGTAAGGTCACCCGGCGCGTCGTTGGATCGAGCGTCGCAAAGAGCTGATCGGCCACGTAGATACCGGAGTCGCTCAGCCTATTCAGCAGGGTCGACTTCCCGGCGTTGGTATATCCGACCAGTGCCACGGTTGGGAGACCGCTGCTGCGCCGCCGCTGACGGTGACGGGCCCGCGCTGCACGTACCTGGTCCAGCTCTTCCTTGATCTGGGTGATACGCTGCCGAATACGGAAGCGGTCCATCTCCAGCTTCGTCTCACCGGGGCCGCGCAGACCAACGCCGCCGGTCGCCCCACCGGCCCGACCACCCGCCTGTCGGGTGAGGGCCTGCTGCGTCCACGTCTGGGTCAGCCGGGGAAGCCGGTACTCATACTGAGCCAACTCCACCTGAAGCGTACCCTCCCGGGTGCTGGCGTGCTGGGCAAAGATGTCCAGGATCAAGCCGGTACGGTCCATCACCTTGGCGTCATCCCCAAAGACGTGCTCCAACTCCCGCTGATGGCGCGGTGCCAGCTCGTCGTCGAAAATCACAGCGTCGACGTCCAACGTCCGGACCTTCTCTCCGATCTCACGCGCTTTACCCTTCCCGATAAACGTAGCCGGATTGGGACGCTCCAGCTTCTGAGTCTCCTCCCCAACCACGTCAAGGCCGGCCGTGTCGGCCAGCCGGCGGAGTTCCACCATCGAGTTCTCAACAGTCCAATCCTCGGGTGCGTACTTACCCTCGGGAAACGTCTTCCATTCCACACCGACCAAAAACGCTCGCTCCGGCGGTGCGATAGTTTCCTTAACAGATGTCCTTCGACTCATCACCCTCCTAAACACAAGCTGATACGAGATATACAAAGTTATACCAATCATAGCTGGATTCAGGCTGCGATCAAGCATAAAACGGGAACAGGGAGCCTCAGATCCGCTGATTGGATAACGCCCTGGGCATCGCGTGATGTGCGATGCGCGGAGAGTGTGCTAAGATAGAGGTTGCACGTGCAAAGTTACACCCAACCATAGGAGGGTCCTTCTCTTGAGAACGCTCATCACCGGGGGCGCCGGTTTTTTAGGCAGTGCCCTTGCCAATGCACTGGTCGAAAAGGGACACGACGTCCTCGTACTGGACGATCTCAGCGCCGGGGATCCGGAACGACTCGATCCCCGCGTGCTCTTTCACCGGGGAAGCATCACGAACCGCCCCAAACTCTGGACACTGCTGCAGGACGTCGAGTGCATCTACCACCTGGCCGCACGCGTCCTGGTTGCCGAATCGATCCTCTATCCCCAGGATTATAATGAAGTGAACGTCGGCGGGACGGTCTCCCTGCTGGAGGCCATTCGGGACGTTGGGACCCCACGCTTGATCTTCACCTCGTCGGGAGCGATCTACGGCGATCAGGCACAACAGCCTATCGACGAATCGACCTCGCCCAATCCCCTGTCGCCCTACGCGGTGAGCAAACTGGCCGCCGAGCACTATATCCATACCCTTGGCGCACTGGCAGGCTTCTCCACCATCGCGCTGCGCATCTTCAACACCTATGGACCGGGACAGCCGCTGCTCCCCTCACATTCACCGGTGATCCCCCGTTTCATTCATCAAGCCCTGGGAGGAGGCTCCCTGATAATCTTCGGGGATGGAGAGCAGACCCGCGACTTCGTCTACGTCACGGACGTCGTACGGGCTTTGATGGGGGCCCTCGATATCCCCGGCAATCGACACGACACCCTCAACGTGGGAAGCGGGCGGGAGGTCTCCATCAACGACCTCGCCAACCAGATCCTGCAATTGACCGATTCCGACAGCAATATCATTCACAGTCCTGTCAAGAGCGGAGGCGTTTCCCGGCTGCGGGCCGACCTCACCTTGTCCGCCGACATCTTGGACTATAAGCCGCGCGTCACCCTTCAAGAGGGGCTAAGACGGACATTGGAGGAGGATCCCCGATATCGCGTGTAGCAAAAAGGACTTGCATTCCGGTCACACTTCCAAACTTTAACGGCTTCCCGAGAAAAGAGAGGATCCTATGTTGATCACCCACGCCCGAGTGGCTACGCTGGGCCCGAAGCCCAGACTGATTGAGGACGGCGCCGTTTGGATCCGCGACGGCGTCATCAAGGCCGTGGACACAACGGCGGCTCTCACCTCCCAACATCCGCAGGCCGAGGTTTGGGATGCCGGAGGCCAGCTTTTAATGCCGGCAGCCCTATGCGGTCACACCCACTTCTACGGCGCGTTCGCCCGAGGATGGTCGCATCCCGGGCCGCCGGCCGCGCATTTCTCCGAGATTTTGGCGCGACTTTGGTGGCGCCTCGACAAGGCCCTGACCGAGGATGACGTCCGTGCATCCGCTTTCGTCTGTCTGGCCGACGCCATCCGGCACGGCACTACCACCCTCATCGATCACCACGCCAGTCCCAATGCGATCCCGGGATCGCTGGATCTCATCGCCGAGGCCGTCAAAACCGCCGGCGTGCGGGCCGCCCTCTGCTATGAGGTCACCGACCGGGACGGTCCGGCGCGGATGCAAGCCGGGATCGACGAGAACGTGCGATTCCTGACGCGTCTACAGCAGCAACCCGACCCGCAGCTGGCTGCAAGTTTCGGACTCCACGCCTCCCTGACCCTGAGCCCATCGACGCTAAAGAAGGTCGTCGAGGCTGCTGCCGGCCTGGAGACCGGGTTTCACCTGCACGCCGCCGAGGGGATCGAGGACGTAGAGGACAGCCTCGCCCGCTACGGCACGCGTGTGATCCACCGGCTGCACGACGCCGGCATCCTGGGGGAGCGGACGATCGTCGCCCACGCTGTCCACGTTAATGACGCCGAGATCGACGTCCTCGCCGAGACGGGCACGTGGGTGACCCACCAACCCCGGTCGAATATGAACAATGCCGTCGGGTTCGCGCCGGTGAACCGGATGTTGGACCGAGGCGTGAACGTGGCCTTGGGCAACGATGGATTCAGCAACAATATGGTCGCGGAGATGAAGACCACGTACCTGGGACACAAGCTGATCCAACACGACCCCCGCGCGATGCCCGCCGATCGGGTCTTCGCTATGGCCTATCGCGCCAATGCGAAATTGAGCCGCGTGTTCTGGCCCAACGTACAACTGGGAGCGATCACGCCGGGGGCCGCCGCCGATCTGATCCTGATCGATTACAAACCGACCACGCCCCTGACCGCCGCAAATCTTCCCTGGCACATCATCTTCGGCTACGAGGCCTCGGCCATCACGGCGACGGTCAGTGCCGGTCGCGTGCTCATGCGGGATCGAAAGCTGTTGACGCTCGACGAGGACGCGATCACCGACCGGGCGCAGGCACTAGCAGGCGACCTGTGGGAACGCGCGAGTAGAACCGCGTAAAAGACCTATCAATTGATATCAATGTTATCTATGATAAAATAATTACAAATGCGGATTGATCTCTTTACCCTATTCCCGACGATGTTCTTTGGCCCGCTTCAGGCAAGCATCCTCAAGCGGGCTCAACAACAGGGCCTCCTCGACATCCGTATTCATCAGATCCGCGATTATGCAATGGACCGTCACCAGATGACCGATGACCTGCCGTACGGAGGCGGACACGGTATGGTGATGAAACCAGAGCCGATCTTTCACGCTGTCCGTTCGGTGATGGGCGAATCTTCGAGTCCGGTGATCCTGCTCACCCCCCAAGGGCGCACGTTAGACCAGGCACGGATTACGGAGCTGGCCCAGCACCCTCGGCTAGCGTTGATCTGTGGTCACTACGAGGGCGTCGACGAACGCGTGCGCCAGCATCTGATCACGGAAGAGATTTCAATTGGAGATTACGTCCTGACCGGCGGGGAGCTCGGCGCGATGGTGCTGATTGACGCTGTGGCCCGGTTCGTTCCGGGCGTGCTGGGCGCCGAGGCAGGCGCTCAGCAAGACTCCTTCGCGACCGGATTGCTGGAAGGACCGCAGTACACGCGCCCATCCACCTATGAGGGCTGGGAGGTGCCGGACGTTCTGCTTTCGGGCCACCATGCAGCGATTGCACGATGGAAGCGGGCGATGGCCTTACGCAGAACGTTACAACGTCGCCCTGACCTACTCGATACTATCGAGCTCTCCGACGAGGATCGCAGCACGTTGGCCCAATTTTCTGAGGATTCGGGTGAACCCGATGGGACTAACTGAGGTATTACTATATAGAAGCGCCGATAAGGGCGGGGGGTCTGGATTGGGCCGAGCGCACGACTCTCAGCTCATCCTTGCGTTGCAGCAGGGAAACCTCGACGCCCTGGGCCAGTTGTTCAAGGAATATCGAACGCTGGTTTACCGGACGGCCCTGGGAATCACGCACGACAAACGCGCGGCGGAGGACATCCTACAGGAATGCTTCGTCCGGCTGCATAAATACGCGGATTCCGTAGATCCTGAGAGGCCGCTGAAGCCCTGGATCTATCGGGTGACGGTCAACTTGGCCTATGATTGGTCAAAAGGCCGGACCCACCAGTCCTTGGATGACGTGTTGGAATGGCTGTCAGGGATTCCGGCGGCATTTCCGGGCCCCGACCGGCGCACAGAGCGCGAAGAGACATCCCGGATGGTCAAGGAGGTCATTGATAACCTCCCACCAACCCACCGCGCCGTTGTGATGCTGTTTTACGTGGAGAACTTAACCGTCGAGGAGATTGCAGAGGTGTTAGATTTGCCTGCCGGCACGGTCAAGTCGCGTCTCTATTATGCACGCGTACAACTGCGTGACGCCCTTATCCGCCGGCAGCGCATCGTACCTGAGATCAAATATGAATTCACATAAGTCCAATTACTTGATTGATGCTATCATCAGGGACGCGTTGCAGCCGATCGCCGACGCACATCCGCCGGAGGGCGTTTGGCAGCGCATTGTTGAGGAACTGGATCCGACGAGGTCGCACCAACGGCGGTTTTCCTGGTTCAAAGTATTCGAGGGCTTCTCGCTCAGCCCACTCACTCAGCGCTGCTGTGTCGGCCCATACGGACGATGCTTGCCCATCCCGCTCACCCAGTTTATCGCGGTCCAATTTCGGGGACAACACATCGCCTCTTAGGGGTACGGGGTTAATCGTGCTCGGATTGAACGTAAGGGCGAAACACACAGTAATAATAGATAGACATAGCGGACAAATCCGCTCCGTCTAGTGAGGGATGACCTTGACTTTTAGAAGTTTGTCCATAGAATGGGCGTGTTGGGTGCATTTATCCGGTGGAGAATGGCATCACCCCGGCGATGGGTTGCACCCATAGAGGCATATACCAAATCTGCGAAAAGGCACATAGAGAAGAAGGAGGTGGACCACAGCGCGAATAGGGCTCAATCGTCACATCGACAGAATCAAGCAGTTTGCTGAGAGTCTCAAGACCCAATCCTTTTTTGAAGGAGGAGAATACCAATGAGTAAGAGATTAATGGTGGTTCTCGGGGCGATTGTTGCGTTAGGACTGGCGCTGAGCGCCTGTGCGACACCCACCCCCGAGACTATTGTCGAGACCGTCGAGGTCGAAAAGACCGTTGAGGTCGAGAAGGTCGTCGAGAAGACCGTTGAGGTTGAGAAAGTCGTTGAGAAGACCGTTGAGGTCGAGGTTGAGGTCACACCGGAACCCGTTGACCGCCAAGGCGCATGGCTGGACTCGGTCATCATCTCCGAGGAGCCCTCATCCGATTCCGCCGTCACCCGGCTCGAAGCCGGCGACATCGACGTCTATGCGTATAACATCGCAGAGCCGGACATCGCCGATCGCATCTTCGATTCCGAGACCCTGGCCCATCAGAAAGCCTACGGGAACTACAATGAGATCACCTTCAACCCCGCCGGCCCTGAGCTTGAGGATGGTAGTCTGAACCCCTTCGCCGTCCCGGCGATCCGTGAGGCCATGAACTGGCTGATCGACCGCAACTACATCGCGCAGGAAATCAGCGGTGGATTGGCCCGCCCGCGATACGTCCCGGTTAACTTCGCATCCAAGGACTCTGCCGTGCTCGCGGCCGAAATCGCAGCGATCGAACTGAAGTACGCGCACGATCCTGAGCAGGCCGAAGAGGTCATCACGACCGAGATGGAAGCCCTGGGTGCCGAGATGGTTGACGGCGTCTGGCAGTACAACGGCGAACCCGTTGAACTGATCGCTCTGATCCGGACCGAGGATGAGCGGCTGGAGATCGGCGACTACGTCTCCAACGTGCTCGAGGACATCGGCTTCACCGTCACCCGCGACTACAAGACCTCCGCGGAGGCCTCACCCTGCTGGATCAGCTCTGATCCTATGGGCGGCTGCTTCCACTTCTACACCGGCGGCTGGGTTTCCACCGCGATCAGCCGTGATGCTTCCACCAACTTCCAGTTCTTCTACACCCCCGATGGATTGCCCTTCCCGCTGTGGGGCGCGTATACCCCCACGGACGAGTTCTATCAACTGTCCACCGACCTGGCCAACAGCAACTTCACCACGCTGGAAGAGCGCAGTGAGATGATGGCCGAGGCCCTGGATATGGCCCTGATGGACTCCGTCCGCATCTGGCTTAAGGATGACGTGGGCGTCGCCCCGCACGCAAGCAACATTTCACTTGCCAGTGACCTGTCAGGTTCGATCTATGGCTCGCAGCTATGGGCCCAGACGCTGAAGTTCGATGATCGCGTCGGTGGTTCGATGAACATCGCCATGCCCAGCATTATGACCGAGCCCTGGAACCCGATCAACGGCACCAACTGGGTTTACGATATGATGCCCATCCGTGGCATGCAGTCCCAGGCCGTTGTGCCTGACCCCTACACCGGGGTTCAGTTGCCGCTGCGCCTCAAGACCGCTGAGGTTTACGTCGAAGAAGGTCTGCCCGTCGAATCGAACCTTGACTGGGCGACCCTGGAGTTCGTCGATGAGATCGAGGTCCCTGAGGACGCGTGGGCCGACTGGGATGCTGAAACCCAAACCTTTATCACCGCCGGTGAGCGCTTCACCGAGACTGAGACCGCCAAGAGCAAGGTCGTGATGTACTACGAGGATGACTTCTTCGACAAGGTGAAGTGGCATGATGGCAGCCCCTTCACGATCGCTGACTTTGTGATGTTCATGATCATGCAGTTCGATCAAGCCAAGGAAGCCAGCCCGGTGTACGATGAAGCCACCGTGCCCGCTTTCAACAGCTTCATGGCAGCCTTCAAAGGTTGGCGCATCGTCTCCGAGGATCCGTTCGTGATTGAGTACTACACCGACGCCTACGCGCTCGACACCGAGAACAACGTGTCGGACTTCCGGGCCGCGCACCCCTCCGATTATGGCAACGGTGCTGAGGCCCCGTGGCACACGGTGCTCCTGGGTTGGATGGCCGAAGCCAACGGTGAGGCCGCGTTCTCCAGCGACAAGGCGGATTCCCTCGAGGTCGAGTGGATGAGCTACATCGCCGGACCGACCCTGGAGATTCTCAAGGGCAAGCTGGATCAGGCCCAAGAGGAAGCGTTGATCCCCTACGAGCCCACGCTGGGTGAGTACATCACCGCGGAAGAGGCTGAGACCCGTTACGCGAACCTGCAGGAATGGTACCGCCGTTA